>JAEDMN010000017.1 GCA_016302985.1 Kiritimatiellia bacterium
TGTCCAGCTGCTTGAGATACACGGCGCGACGGCCCTCCGGACGCCGGAGAACCCTACCCCGGCGTTAGGGCCCCTATTCTAGCAAAAGCCCCGCCCGCGCGCAAATGGCGCACGGAGACGTTCAGCGGCGGGCGCAGAGGGCGACACTGCAGGCGAGGCCGCGGTCCGCCGAGGCGCCGAGCCGCGCAAGGGCCGCCTGCGCCTCGCGGGCGAGGTCTTCCGCGGAGGCTTCGAACTGTCCGTTCAGACGGAGATAGCGCAACCCGCGCCGGTAGGCGCGCGCCGCGCCCGCGACGCCCGCGTCCACGGCCTGGCGCAGGGCGGCCACGTTGCGCGCGCTCACGGCGGCGTTCGCCCAGCCGCCCTCCGCGTTCTGCTCGCGCACGAGCGCGTCGACGGCCGAACCGAGCGCGGCCGCGTGCCGGGACGGGTCGCGGGCCAGCACCGTGACCGCGAACGCCTGCACGTACGGCGCGGCGGACGAGGAGGAGAAGGTGCCGTCCGCGCGCTGGCTGGCGACGAGACGGTCCATGGAGAACGCAGGGGTCGCGGGACGTCCCATGAAGACCGCGCCGAGGCCCAGCAGAAGCGCGAGCGCCGCCGCGGCGGGCAGGACGGATGGAAGGTCAAGCCGGCGAAGGAAGCCCCGGCGCGGCGCGCGCGTCCGTTCCGCCCGCACGGCTGCCATCACGCCGTCCGCGAAGCCCGTGGACACGCAGGCCTGCGGCGCGGCCCGCAGTGCGGCCGCGAAATCCAGCATCCCCGTGCCCGCCAGGTCCCGTTCCAGGTCCTCGTTCATCCCAAGATCTCCTTCAGCTTCCGCAAGGCGTTGAACATCCGCGACTTCACCGTCCCGAGCGGGATCCCCAGCGCCGCCGCCACGTCCGCGTACGGCAGGTCCTGGAAAACGCCCAGCTCGACCACGTCGCGCAGCCCCGCCGGAAGGCGGGCGACCGCGCGCCGGACGTCCTCGCCGCCGAACCGGGGCGCGGACGGACGGACGTCCGCCGCAACCTCGGCCTCGACTCCAAGGCCCTCCTCGAGTTCGGCCCTGCGGCCTTCCGAGCGGTAGAAGTCGACCGACACCTGCCCGGCGAGGAGGAACAGGAACGTCGTGAACTTCGCCTGCGGCCGGTATTTCTCCCGATAGCGCCAGAGCCGCAGGAAGGTCCGCTGCGCGAGATCCTGCCCGTCACTGTATGAAACGCCTTTGCGGAGGAAAAAGTTCAGCAGGACGTCCTGGTATTTTCCAACGATCTCCGCGAAGGCCGCCTCGTCCCCCGCCGCGGCGCGCGCCATGCGCGCGGCGTCGTCGCCCCCGGTCCGCGAGGCCCCGCTCATCGGACGGCCTGCCGCGCCGGGGCGTGGCCGCCCGTCCAGCCGGCGACGTGCCGGATCAGGACCGAGTTCTCGGCGAACGGATTCTTCCCTTCCGCATCCGTCCAGGACATGCCCACGCCGGCCAGGAGGCCGGTTCCGGCGCACGCGACGGCGAGGCCCACGACCGCGCCGAGGAGCGCGTTGGCCAGCCCGCCCAGGCAGCCGGCCACGAAGCGCTTCACCACCAGTCGGACGAGGCCGAAGACCAGCAGCGCGAAGACGAGGTCGACGACCACGCCGGGGATCGTCGCGGTGCCGGCGGAAAAACCGGCCAGCATCGCGCACTCGAGCGCGGTGCCGAACAGGAAGTAGCCGGCCGCCGCCGCCGCGCCGAAGCCCGCGACCGTGGCGATCTGCCCCGCGAAACCAAGGAAGAGCCCGAGGACGGTCGACGCGATGGAAAGGACGACGAGGACCCAGTCGAGTGTCGTGAATGCGTCCGCCATGTCACTTCACTTCCGCCCGGTAGGCCTTCCAGCATTCGGCCTGCTTCGTCTTCCCCGCCTTCTGGAGGGATGCGATGAGCAGGTCCAGCGTCTGCCGGTTCTCGGGATCGTGCGCGATCGCGCGGTCCATGATCGCGGCCGCCGTCGCCCAGCGCTTGTTCTCGTACGCGAGACGCGCCGCGGCGAGGTAGTTGGCCTGCTTCTGCGGCTGCTGGTCGATCACCGTCCGGTAGGCCCCCAGCGCCTTGTCCACGCCGGCCGCCGTCTTGTCGTTCAGCGCCACGAGCGTCGCCACCTTCAGCGCCGCCGCGTCGGAGAGCGGATCGGCCTTCAGGGCGGCTTCGTATTTCTTGATGGCGCCGCGGATCATCTTCTTTTTCTGGAGCGCCTCGCCTTCTGCCAGCAGCTTCGCGGCCGCGGCGAGGTCGCGCTTGTCGGCGCCGGGCTTCCGGGCCGAGGCGGACGCGATCGCCTTGCGCAGGGCCGGCAGCACGTCTCGGCTGAGCTTCTTCGCCCGCGCGTCGCGGGGGTCGGAAAAGCGCGAGGCCATCTCGAACTGCTCGAGCGCGGCCTCGTTGAAACGATAAACGTCGCGCGCGAGGACGGCCAGGTGGTACCAGGCCGCCGCGCTGCGGCGGTTCGCGCGCATCGCGCGAATGAAGGAAATGCGCGCCTCGTCGCTGGCGTTCTGCGCCATCTCGACCACGCCGCGGCCGACAAGCGCGTCGCTCCGGAGCGCGGCGGGCAGGGACTTCTCGGCCGCCACGGCGTCGAAGGCCTCAAGCGCCCGCCTGTAGTCCTTCTTCAGATAGGCGGCCTGGGCGGAGACCAGGCGCGCCTCGGCCGATTCCGGCTCGACCGCGATGGCGTCCGCCGCCGCCGCATCGGCGGCGTCGACCTCGCCGAGACGGAGGTTTACGAGGGCCACCTGCACGCGCGCCTCGAAGTTCGTCGCGTTCTTGCGCGCGGCCGACTCGAACGCGGCCGCCGCCGCGGGAAGGTTCTGCTTCTCGAGCTCGGCCTGGCCGCGGGCGAAGTCCGCGGACCCGTCGTCCGGCGGCAGTTCGGGGGCCTTCGGGGCGTCGCCGCACCCCGCGACGAACGCGGAGAGCAGGACGGCGGGGAGGAAATTGGAGAGGAAGTGCTTCATGAATTCGTATTATATCACAAATCGAAGCCGTCCATGCGGCAGGTCCCCGAAGACCTCCCGATTTCGGAGCACGCGGACGAGGGCGCCCGCCGGCGACACGGCTGGCCGAGCGGGCCCGGGCCTTCACCGGGGCGAACTACCGGCGTCCCGTCGGCGTACGGGACGTCGTCCGCCGCCGGAGCGCGTCCGCCAGCGCGGCGGACGCGAAGTAGGCGAGCGTCAGCGCGAACGCCGCGGACTTGAAGACGTCGAGCGGCGCGGACGTGCCGGCGCCGAGCGGCGCCACGCCGAGCAGGACGGCGACGGCGTGGACGACCATGAGCGCGAGCGCCGCCCAGGATAGGACGCGCAGCGCCGTGGCCAGGCGGCTCCGCAGACGCGCCGGCGCGGCGGACACGGGCGTGGCGGCGTCCTCCTTCGCCGCGTCCTCCTCCGCGCGCGCGGCGATGCGCGCCTCGACGGCGTCGACGTCCGCGCGGACGTCCGCGGGCACGGGCCGGTTCGCGCCCGCGAGCCGGGCGAAGAGGAGATAGGCGAATCCGCCGACGAGGAACGTCGGAAGCGGCAGGAAGAACGGGTGCATCCAGCCGCCCAGCACGCCCGCGAGCGCGAACAGCGCGGCCGTGATCCACGCGGCGAGGCCCGCCGCGTTCACCGCGCGGCCGCGGTAGAGGTTCCAGTGCCGCGTCCAGCCGAGGCGCGGGAAGATCCAGTGCTCGACGAGGCAGATCGCGCCCACGGGCGGCACGATCAGGCCCGCGATGTTCGCGACCATGTCGATGCGCATCACCGCGGGGAAGCAGGCGGCGAGGGCGATGACCGCGCCGACGAGGAAGGAGAGCCTGCGCAGCGACCACTTCGGCAGGAAGGTCGCGAACGAAAGCGCCGCGCGGTAGATGTTCGGCGTCGCGGTGGTCCAGCCGGCGACGACGACGGCGATCAGGCCCGCGCCGCCGAGGACCGTCTTCGTGACCGCGCCCGAATCGAGCTTGTCCAGGCCGACGTTCAGCACGGCCGCCGCGGCCGCGCCCATCACGCCCGCGCAGACCCACGCGAAGAAATGGCCCAGGTACATGCCGAACAGGCCGACCCAGCCGTAGGACCGCTTCTTCGCAAAGCGGAAGATGGACATGTCGTTGAGGCCCAGATGGTAGACATAGCCGCACATCCAGGCGAACATCGCGACGTGGATCCAGGTGAGGTGAGGACGCCCTTCGGGCACCGAACCGTTGAACACGTGCGCCTCCAGCAGCGCCAGGAAGTCCGAGGGCCCGCGGACCGCGGGGAAGCCCGTCTGCGCGCAGAGGAGCGGCAGCGCCACGAGCGCGCCGCAGAGGAAGACCGAGACCATCCACGGCACGCAGAGGGACGAAAACCGCACCACGCCCCTGAACCCGTAGGCCGCGACGAACACCGTCACCGCCGCCAGCGCGAGCGTGAGCGCGACGCAGGCCCCGCTCGTCGGATAGGCGTGCAGCTGCACCGGCAGCCCGAACACCTCCTTGAGCGACGTCGCCGAAATCGCGAGCATCGACGCCGCCCAGACGACCGAGATCGCGCCCCAGGTGAAGTTGTACACGCGCTGGAACCACGGCCCCATCACCTTCCGCAGATAGGCGAAGAGCGTCATGCGCGTGTCCACCGCGATCGGGGCGGTGACGAGGGCGTAGGACGACGCGGCGACCAGGTTGCCGACCACGAGGCCGAAGAGCAGTTCGCCCGCCTTCACGCCCCAGGTGACCAGCAGGGCGCCGATCACGAACTCCGTGGCGGCGATGTGCTCGCCTCCGTAGATGCCGAGGAAGCTCCCGATGCCGGCGAGCCGGCCCGCAGGGACGGGCCGCTCCTCGGGCGGGACCGCCCCCGCGCGCGTCTCGATCTCGTCCTTCGTCCACATCGCCGCCGCCCTTCCGGTCCGATCAGTCCTTCTTGCCGGCCGGCGCGGCCAGGAGCTGCTCCTGGCGCGCCTTCGCGGCGGCGACGGCCTCGGGGCCGCGGCTCTCGAGGTAGAGCGCCGTGCCCCAGCCGATGCCGAAGCTCATCATGCCGAAGCAGACCGGACCCGCGTTCGCGAGCATGGAGTGGCCCATGTCGGCCTCTTCCTTGACGAGGCCGTTGTTCCGCAGGTTGGCGGAAAGGAAGTCCAGGTAGGCCTCGACGTTCTCGAGGACGGCCTTCTTGAGCTGCTCGACCTTCCCGGCCTCGGGCTCGGCGCCGGCGATGAAGAGCAGCGTCTCCTCCTCGAGCGTCTCGCCGTCTTCCGCGACGACGTCCTCCTGCAGCCACTCGTAGGGCGTCTTCCCGTCGAAGAGCCCGGGGCGGACCTTCGCGCCCGCGGCCGCCGCGAGGGCGTTGCGCAGCACGTCGGCCGCCATGTCCTTCACAATCGCGAGCGGGTCGCCGTCCTTGAACGCGCCGGCGTCGAAGCGCTTCTTCCAGGCGCCCATCACCGGCCCGAGGATGCGGTCGACGCCACCCAGGTCCGCGACCTCCTCTCGCACGTCCTTATACGGGAACGGCACGCCGGACGCGACGTCCCAGAGGCGCCACAGCGCGTCGACGACGACGGGCTGGTCCAGGCGCTGGGCCCGACGCTGCACGTTCGCGAGCATCTGCTGCGCGTGCTCGCGGGGCATGATCACGCCGCCGTTGTCGAACGGGTTGAAGGCGAGACCCTTGAAGTCCGCGCTCTGCAGAAGCGTCTGCAGGAAGATGCCCAGAGGAAGCGCGACGCTCCCTTCGCCGCCGCCCTGCCGCGTCGCCTCCTGCGGGGAGGTGAAGGCCGCCAGCGCGGGGCCATTCGGGGTCTTGAGGGCGGTCCACTTGATTTCGCCCGTCTTCTGGAGCTTCTCGACGTCGTCCTTCGCGATCGGCAGGAAGCCGACGCGGCCCTCCAGCACGTCCTGCTCCAACGCCGACATGAACGCGCCGTACTTCTCCTGGCCGGGTTCGGCCTTCAGCGCCGCGTACGTCGCCGCCGTGCGTTCGCAGATCCGCGGGGCCGGGGGCTGCTGGGGCCGCTGCTTGTTCTCTTCGCTCATTTGCTCGATGTCCTTCCTTGGAAAACTGACGATGCACCTACTTGACGAGATCGCCGATCAGCATGATCTTCGCCGGCCAGAACTTCGTGCCCTGGTACTTCTCCTGCGCCAGCTCGACCGCGGGGTTCTTGAGCCGGAACGCGACGGGCTGCCGCGAGGGCTGGTCCTTGTCGACCTCGATCTCGACCGTGTGGACGCCGTCGGCCCCGCTGAAGGCCCACAGCGTCGCGATGCGGTGGTAGGTGCAGTAGCTGTCGAACCGCGCCACCGGCTGCGCCGCGCGCTTGCCGTCCACCGTGACCCAGACCTGGCCGCCGTCCGGCCCGAGCAGGTCGTAGATGCGGCAGCAGGTGCCCTTGAACTTGAAGGAGATCCTGTCGCCGGGCTTCGACGCGTACCAGATGTCGCCCATGCGGCCGGAGAAGGCCCGCGCCTTGCCGTCCGTCGCCGGCAGCTTGACCCAGGAGCCCGTCAGCATGGACGGCTCGATCTCGACCATCTTCGCGGCCTCCAGGTGGTCCTCGACAAACGGCTTCGCCAGCTTGGCGGCCGTGTCGACGGGCCTGGAGTCCTTCATCTGCGTGAAGCCCGCGACGATGGACTTCAGGTAGAACTCGTGGCCGGGCATCGCCGGGTGCACGCCGTCCTTCGCGAAGAGGATCCTGCCCTCCTTCGCGAGCTTCGCCGCGATGGCCTTGTCGCGCTCCGGCGTCTCGACGGGCACCGCGGTCTCCTTCTCCGCGTCGGCCATGCTCATCACCAGGCGGCCGGCCTTGACCTCGGCCGCGACGCGCGGGCCGAAGCCGATGGACGGGATGCCGTAGTGGTCCGCCAGCTGCTCCATCGCGCTCGCCGCGCGCGGGCACATCCCCCTGCCGTAGTCTCCCATCATCGAATGCGTGATGGTGTAGGTGAAGACGATGTCCGTCGTCGGGTCCTTCCGCCACGTCTGCCGCACGATGCCCTCCATCGAACGCCAGATGGCCTGCGGCTGCGCGCCGCCGTCGTTCGTGGCGAACTCGACGAAGAGGAGGTCCGGGTCGTGCCGCAGCGCGTCATGGCCGAGGCGGAACACGCCGAGGTCGGACCCCGTGCCGCCGATGGCCGCGTGCACCTCCTTGAACGTCACGCCGGGATAGGTCTTCCGCAGCCAGTCCGTCGTGAGGTTGCGCCAGCCGTTCATCGCGGTGATCGAGCCGCCCAGGTACGCGACGACGATCTCCTTCTTCCCCTCGCGGATCTTCTGCATGAGATGACCCACGCCGTCGCGCACGTGCACCTCCTCCGCCTTCACCTGCCCCTTGTACTCGGGCGCGGCCCACGCCAACGTGGCCGCCAGCGCGGCCGCGAGCATCGAAATTCGCTTCATCGTCCTTCTCCTGTCCGTGGAAATCCCCTCCGGCGCCCCGGCCCTCCGGGACGCGCGGACGGGCATTATACCATAATACCTTCGCGGAGGTTCCGTCCCGCCTAGCGCAGCTTCCACTCCAGCACGCCGCCGGAGAAGCCCTTGCGCAGCTTGACGACCAGGCGCACGGCCTGCGCCTTCACGGGCGCGAAGCCGGCCGTGTCGTAGCGGTCCTTCACGCCGGGCAGGTTCGCCGCGACGTCCGTCCAGGGCGCGTCCACGGACGCGCGCACCTGCACCTTCCAGCTTTCCGGCACGCGGCACTGGCCGACGTCCGTGTCGTCGAACCAGTAGACCTCGACGCCCGAGACCGGCTCGGCCGCGGGCAGGTCGTACGACACCCACTCCTCCGTGCCGAGGTGCGGCCAGAAGGTCATGCGCCGGATGTTCTGGTCGCCCGAGTTCTTCGGCTCCGCGCCGTCGCACATCGCCACCGGCGTGTCGCGCGCGTTGCAGTGCGAGGCCTTCGGCTCGAAGGCGGACGGCGTCTGCGCCGGGTCGACGGCGACGGGAAAGAAGGTCTGCATCTCGCCCGCGCCGCGGTGGCACCAGGCGAAGTACGGCACCAGCTTGAGCGTGCAGGCCTCGGTCGCGCAGGCCTTCAGGCCGCGCTTCACCGCCGTCGCGGGGCAGGTCAGCGCGGGGTAGACGCCGCCCGGCACGTCGACCGTGGATTCGGCGAACACCGCATCCGCCGCGACGACCTTGTCCAGCACGCGCCCGCCGTTGTCCACGCCCTCCGCGCAGTAGAGCACCGGGCCGCGCTCGACCGCGAGCCGTCCCCGGTCCGCCGCGACCGCGTCGTGGGCCTTGATCCGGCGCACGGGCATCTTCATCGCCACCTCGACGACGTCGCCCGCCTTCCACGCGCGGTCGATCGCGCAGTAGCCCTTCTCCGCCGTGAAGGCGAACGGTTCGCCGTTCACGCGCACCGAGAAGTCGGCCGCGCCTCCGGGCGCGGTCTGCACGTAGAGGTCGCCCGGCACGGGACGGCCCGCGCACCAGCCCGGCACGCGGACGTTGAGCGTGAAGCGCCGGCCGTCCTTCGCCGGCGTCACCGCGATGCGGCTCGCCCCCTGCCACGGGTAGTCCGTCCGCTGCGCCAGCTTCACGTCCCCGCCCGCGAGGTTCAGGCAGGCCTCGCTCGCCATGAAGAGGTTCACGTACGCCGCGTCGCCGCGCGTCGCGTAGGCGAACTGCGCGATCTGCGGGATGAAGCGGACCACGTTGACCGGGCAGCACGAGCAGCCGAACCACTTCGACCGGCTGTAGCCCCCCTTCGAGGCCTGCGGGTTCGGGTAGAAGAACTCGTCGCCGCCGAGCGAGATGCCGCTCAGGAAGCCGTTGTACAGCACGCGCTCGAGCACGTCCACGTACTTCGCATCGCCGTGCAGCAGGAACATCCGCTGGTTCCAGAGGGCGTTCGCGATGGCCGCGCACGTCTCGAGGTACGCGCCGTCGTTGGGCAGCTCGTAGTTGGCGCCGAAGGCCTCGCCGCGGGGACGCGCCCCGATGCCGCCGTTGAGGTGCAGCTTCTTCCCGACCACGTTCTCCCAGATCGCGTCGATCGCCGCCACGTAGTCCGCGTTTCCGGTCAGCGCCGCGACGTCCGCCATGCCGCAGTAGAGGTAGCCCGCGCGCACCGCGTGCCCGACGGCCTCGCGCTGCCGCGTGACCGGCAGGTGGTTCTGGTTGTAGGCCCCCTTCATCGCCATCTCGTCGCCCTTCACGAGGTCGCCGGCCTGCGTGAACACCGCGGCCTCGCGCTGGTCGGCGGCCGCCACGCCGCGCTGGTCGAGGAAGTGCCGCGCGAGGTTCAGATAGCGGGCCTCGCCCGTCGCGCGGTAGAGCTTGCAGAGCGCGAGCTCGATCTCCTCGTGCCCGGGCACGGCCTTCAGCTGCGTCGGCCCCGGACCGAACACGCGGTCCACGAGGTCCGCGCTCCGGACCGCGACGTCGAGCAGCGTCCGCTTGCCCGTCACCGCGTAGTACGCGACGGCGGCCTCGTACAGGTGGCCGACGTTGTAGAGCTCGTGGCTGGACGGACAGTTGCTCCAGCGCGTGGGCCCCATCATGCCGAACTGGGTCTTCCCGTCCTTCTTCCCGTAGTTGAAGCCGAGCGTGCGCGCGGTGTAGAGGTAGCCGTCCGGCTCCTGCGCCCGCGCGATCTTCGCGATCAGGTCGTCGAGGTACTTCTCGAGCTTCGGGTCGGGGTGCGTGGACAGCGTGTAGGCCGCGCCCTCGACGACCTTGTAGACGTCCGAATCGTCAAACGGGATGCCCTTGAAGGCGCCCCAGTCCCGCGCCCCCGCGGCGGCGAAGTTGTTGATGCGCCCCGTCTCCTCGCACTTGCGGAAGTCCGTCCACACCGTCACGAGACGGTTCGTCTCGAACCGCGGCAGCCAGAACCCGGCCGTCACCGTCACGTTCGTCATCTCGGCGGGGCGGAACGGATAGTCCCCCGCGAAACAGGCTCCCGCCAAACCCAGCGCCATCACCAGAGTCTTCATCTTCTCCTCACTCCTTTTGTCCGACCTTCAACATTCAAACTGCCACCTACTCGAACCGCACCGCGTAGCCGACGCGTCCGTCCTCGGGCGCCATCACGGCGAAGGAGACGCGCGTGACGCCGGGGTTCGGGGACTCGTCAGGACCCTGCGCGGCGCCGACGTCCTCGACCTCCCAGCGCGCGTAGCGGTCCGAGACGGTCAGGACGAGCTCGGCCTCCTCGCGGTCCGGACGCCGCCGCGCGAGCACGAGGCGGTTGCCCCGCACGTCCTTCACGCGCGCGGGCGTGAGCATCTGCCAGCGGACGACGGAGCCGGGCGCGAGCCCCTCCACGGCGTCCTCCAGGACGTAGCCGCCTCCGGGGAGCAGCGTGCCCGTGCGCGACGCGTGCGAGACGCCGGGATAGAGGGTGAGGAGGTCGAGCGCGGCCTTCGGGACCGGTCCGTCCGAAAAGGAGGCGAAGCGGGCGAAGCCGCCCACGTACTGGGCGCTCTCGTTGACGCGCAGGATGTTGTGGCCCGCGGGCCCGAGGCGGAACATCTTCCAGCGGTCCGACTTCTGGGCGGTGCTCCAGAGGTTGCGGCCGGCGGACTCCATCCGGTGGTAGTCCTCGCTGCCGAGGTCGACCGCCCAGCGCACGCCCTTCGCGTCGAGCACAAAGGACCCGGCGTCCATGTGCCCGTGGGAAGCGGACGGCGAACCGCCCTTCAGACCGACGAACCACGCGTCCGCGTCCCAGCCCGAACGCTGCACCGAGACCGGCACCTCGCCGTCCAGCAGCCGGCACAGGGGCGCGGACGTGCAGGCCGCCGGCGGGGCGGGCTGGAGCCAGAGGAGCGTGAGCGGGAACAGGCGCTGGAACGCGCGGCGCGGCGTGGGGGCGAGCTCCGTGCGGTCGGCGCAGTGGGCGCGGTAGAGGGGGATCTCGAACGTCGCCAGCGCGTCGGGGCGGCCGAAGCGCCGGGCGAGCCACCAGCAGCCCGCCTGCGTCGCGCGGCGCGCCAGCAGGTCCTGGCGCGGCGAGATGCCCGCGTCCGCGTAGTTGAACTTGAGTCCCGACGGACCGGTCATCAGGTCCATGTAGTCGACGGTCTCGCGGAAACCGGGCTGGCGGCAGAGCGCGAAGTCCTCGCCGCACGCGCGCTCGAGCACCTCGATGGCCACGGCGGTGAAGTCGGTCGCGTAGCCCCAGTAGAAGCCCGGCCCCTCGGGATAGCCGCCGTCGGGGGCGTAGGACCGCATCGGGGCGGGCAGCGCGAGGGCGGCGCGCACGAGGATCTTCTCCGCAAGCGCCGGCTCGTCCTCCATCACCGCGACCGCGCCCGCGGCCAGGCCGGCGTGGCAGACGGGGCCCCAGTTGTTCGTCGCCTTCGCCCAGCCGCCGGACTTCGGCGCGCCGTTCGGCTCGCGCAGGCCGTGCCGCAGCAGGCCGTCGCGGATCTTCGCGCGGCGTTCGGGCGGCATCGCGTCGTACAGCCAGTCGTAGGCGACCGCGACGGCGAGGGCCATCTCGGCGGTGTCCAGGAAGTGGGACGGATTCCAGTCCCTGAACGCGCAGACGGCCTCCGCCTCCGCGAGGGCGCGTTCCGCGAAACGGACGTCGCCGCCAAGGCGGTAGGCCATCGCGAGCGCGAGGATGCGCGACAGCGCACGCTGCGAGACCGCGAGCAGGCGCCGGCCCTCGAGCTGCCGCGCGGGCAGGGGGAAGCGGCGCATCTGCTCCGCCTCGAAGAGGACGCGTTCGCGCCCGATCCGCACGAGCTCGTTCGTGTCCGCGCGCAGGCGTGCGAAATCGTCCGCATCCGCCAGCAGGCGCGGGTGCGGCTTCGGGTTCCGCACGCGTTCGCGCACGGTCATCTCCACGTATTCGGCCCAGGGCGCGCCAGCCGCCGCGCAGACGGCCGCCAGCAGCGCCACCGCCGCCATCACGGTTTTCCTCATGCCGGCATTATAACATAATGCTATAATGTCCGCATGAAAGCACTAACTTGCATGGTCACGGTCCTGGCCGCGTGCGCGGCGCAGGCGGGGGTCGTCCTCGACGCGCCCGGGCACGTCTTCACCGAGCAGGAGGCCGTCACGGCGTCCGGCGGGACGCCCGGCACGGCCTGGATGGTGACGGACTGGCTGGGGCGCCCCGGGACGAACGGCGTCTGGGACGCCGCGGGGAAGGCCGCGTTCGGCCGGCTGCCCGCGGGCTACTACCACCTGGCCGGAGTCGGCTTCGACGCGACGTTCGCCGTCGTGCCGCCCGTCTCGGAACGGACATTCGACCACGGCAGTTTCTACGGCGTCGACTCCGCCCAGAGCTGGGTCTCGCGCAAGGGCGGGTTCCTCTGCCCCTGGCAGGGCGGGGACACCTTCCGCGTCGTGAGCGACCTCATCCAGAAGACGGGCCTCCCCCATGTGCGCGACCGCATGTCCGCGGGCGAGGTCAACCCGAAGCCGGGGTCCTACGACTTCCGCCACTACATGTACAACGCGGACCTCCTCCGGGACCGCGGCATCCTCCTCTCCGGGATGTTCCACGACGTGCCGGCCTACATGGACCGGATCCAGAAGCTGCCACGCGACCTCGGCGCGCTCTTCGCCTTCTGCCGCGACACGGCCGCCGCGTTCGGGGACCGCATGGGCGACTGGGAGTTCTGGAACGAGCAGGACATCTCCTTCGCCCCGGAGCCCGCCTGGGACTACGCGGCCGCGCTCAAGGCCGCGTATCTCGGCTTCAAGGCCGCGAATCCCGGCAAGACCGTTCTCGACGGCGCGCTCTGCCACGCCGGACGCACGGCCTACGACCACGCGCTCTTCGCGAACGACGCCGGCAAGTACATGGACGTCTTCAACTTCCACACCTACAGCCCGCTGCACGACTATCCGCGGATCTTCGCCGAGCTGCGCGCCTTCATGAAGGAATACGGCATGGCGGACCGGGCGGTGTGGATGACCGAGAGCGGCACGAACCTCGAGGGCCATTCCGACAAGGACGGCGCGATCGCGGGCCAGAAGGCCCACTCGCCCGACCAGGAACTCGTCCACGCCGAGTGCTACGCCAAGAGCCAGGTCCTGTTCCAGATGGAGGGTGTCGCGCGCGACTACTTCTTCGTCTTCGGCGCCTACAACGAGCGCAACGGCGCGAAGGACTGGGGCGTCATGCGCCGCGACGGCACCGTGAAGCCGACCTATGCCGCGATGAGCGCGATCACGCGCGCCCTCGTTTCCGCGCGCCTCGCGGGCGAAGTCAAGGTCGGCGACGGCCTGCGCGCCTTCCTCTTCGACCAGCCCGACGGCACGCAGACGCTCGCCTTCTGGTCCGTCTCGCCTGCCGACACCGCGTCCGGCAACGTGAAGGCGCGACCCGCCTGCGCGAAGGCGTTCGCCCGGACGGCCACCGCCGGGACCTATGTGCTCGACGACATGTGCGGGCGCCGCACGGCGGTCGCCTGTGACGGGACGGCGCCGCTGAAGCTGGAGGCGACGCGCTTCCCGGCCTACCTCTCGGGACTCCGCGGACTCAAGGCCGACGTCGCGCCCTTCCCGCGCGGCGCCGTGAAGCCCTACGCGCCCGCGGCGGACGAGGACCTCTCGGTCGTCCTGCGCGTGGACCTCGACCCGGCCGACTTCGGCATCGCCGGCCAGAAGTCCCTCGCCGAACTCCGCGGCGACACGGGACGCCTGCGCCTGCATGTCTGGAACCTCGCCCCCGCCGCAAAGCGCGGCTCCGTCGAGGTCGCGGGCGGATCGCTCGCGGGCCTGCCCGCGGAAATCGACCTGCCGCCCATGGGCGAGGCCGCCTTCGACTGCGTCTACACGCCGCCCGCCGGCGGGAAGTTCCTCGACCGGCTCGTACTCGCGGGCCGCTTCGCCGGGAAGCGCTCCAGCCGGCTCGTCGTGCCGGTGCGCCTTGAAAGGGCCTTCCTCGCCTCCTGCGAGAAGACCGAGCTCCTCCACTGGCGCGACCCGAAGGCCTGGGCGCGCAACACCTCGGCGGACGAATGCAAGGCCGCCTGGGACGAAGCCGAACAGGCCGTGCGCTTCGACTTCGCCTGGAACAAGCCCGCCGACCGGTGGTTCTACCCCGTCTACGCGCTCGACCGCCCCGCCGAGGACCTCTCGGACGCGCTGATGCTCGAGTTCGAGGTGAAGAGCGCGCAGGACAAGGTCGAGAACGACTTCGCCTGCCAGAACCTCATGCTCGTCTTCGAGGACGGACGCTCCACGTTCATCCCCTATCCCGCGCCCCTCGGCGCCTGGGAGAAGCGCCGCGTGCAGATCGCCGCGGATGACAAGGGGCCCGGACCCGTGAAGGCGTTCCGCCTCGGCGCGAACCCGAACGGCACGCGGTGCACCTTCTGGCTGCGCAGCCTCCGCATCCTGAAGACGAAGAAGTAGGTTGCGCGGCCGCGCTTAAAATGCGATAATCCCGCCTCCGGGCATTTTTGCGGTCCACCCTGAAGCGGCCGCCCCCGGGGAAGATCAATCTCCAAGCGAATCGAGTGCTAGAATGAGCAAATTCCGTCTCAGGGGCCGGCGCCGCAGGAACCGCACGCCCGGCGAAGGCAGCGTTCCGCTGCGTTCGATGGTTCCGAACCTCATCACGTGCATGGCCGCCTGCGGCGGCATCACCGCGATCGCCATCTGCGCGACCAACTATGCGAAGACGCTCGCCCAGCAGCCCGTCGCCAACCGCGACTGGGTGCTGGCCCTCGTCGCCCTGCTGGTGGCCTGTGTCTGCGACGCGATGGACGGCCGCGTCGCGCGCTTGCTGAAGTGCAGCTCGAAGCTTGGCGCCGAACTCGACTCGCTCGCCGACTTCGTCAACTTCGGCGTGGCGCCCGCGATGTTCCTCTACTTCTGGGTGCTGAGCGGCAACACCGCCCTGCCCCTCGGGACGAAGCAGCTGCTGCTCGCGTTCGCGCTGTTCTACGCGATGTGCGACGCCTTCCGCCTCGCCCGCTTCAACACGATGCTCGAACAGCCCACGGTGCCCTACTGGAAGCACTTCTTCCTCGGCGTGCCGGCCCCGGGCGGCTGCTGGATGGTGCTGACGCCGGTCCTGCTGGCGGTTTCGATCGACGGACTGAACCCCGTTCTGCAGCACCCGGCATTCGCGATGTTCATGCTGTTCCTCGTGGGCGCGCTGATGGCCTCCCGCCTGCCGACGGTCTCGCTGAAGAGCGTCCATCTCACGAAGAAGTACATGCTGCCGACGATGGCCGGGCTCATCCTGCTCGTCGCGTTCCTCTTCACCCACTTCTGGCTCACGTTCGGCGTGGTCGGGGCGGGCTACATCCTCACCGTACCCTTCGTCGGACTGATCTTCCTCAAGGTCCGCGCGAAGTACCTGCGCGAACAGGGAGAGCTTCCGTCCGGGCCGACGTCCGCACCCCGGCCCGGGGACGCCAACGCGCAGAAGTAAGTCCGCGCGATGGTCTGCGAGCTCTGTCCGCACCGCTGCCGGGCCGACCGTGGAAACGGCCGGCTTGGTTTCTGCCAGGCCGGAATCCTGCCGCGCGTCTTCCGCTGGGGACCGCACTTCGGCGAGGAACCGCCCATCTGCGGCGAGGCCGGTTCGGGCGCCGTCTTCTTCTCGCGCTGCACGATGAAGTGCCTCTACTGCCAGAACTCCCCCTGGAGCTGGCGGGGCGAGGGACGCGACCTGCAGGTCGCGGAGCTGACGGACATCTTCCGCGACCTCGCCGTGAAGCACCGCTGCGGCAACTGGAACCTCGTCTCGCCGACGCCCTACCTGCCCCAGATCCGCGCCGCGGTCGAACCGCTGCGCGCGGAGGGGATCCGCCTTCCCTTCGTCTACAATTCAAGCGGCTACGAGCGTCCCGAGGTACTTGCCGAATACCGCGATCTCTGCGACGTCGCCCTCGTCGACCTGCGCTACGCCTCGGACGACACGGCCCGCGCCGCCTCCGCGGCCCCGGGCTACGTCGCCGCGTCCCGCGCCGCCGTGAAGCACCTCTGGGAGACGCTGGGTCCGCTCGACTCGGAGGAACCCGGCCGGGCGACGCGCGGCGTCATCGTGCGCATCCTCGTCCTGCCGGGCCACGCCGACGAGGCGGTCGAGAACCTCGCCTGGCTCGCGACGGAGTGCTCGAGCGACGTCCCCGTCTCGGTCATGAGCCAGTACGCGCCCGCCTTCCAGGCGCTCGAAACGCCCCCCTTCGACCGCGTCGTCACCGAAGAGGAATACGAAGCCGTCACCGAAGCGGCCGCGGACTTCGGCTTCGAGCACGGCTGGATCCAGGGCTTCGGCAGCCGCGACGCCTCCTCCGACCTCGTCGGCGAGAACATGTCCGCCGGCGAAGGGGCCGTCGGGCGCTGACGAAAAGCGCGGCGGGCAGTTGCCATTCCGCCGCGAATCTGATAAAATACGGTGATTCGATTTTCCAACCAACAGGAGTTCATACATGTCAGGTCACAGCCACTGGGCGACAATCAAGCGCGCGAAAGGCGCCGCGGACGCGAAGAAGGGTAAGATCTTCTCGAAGCTGGGCAAGGAAATCACCATCGTGGTGAAGGCCAAGGGCGGCGATCCGAACACGAACCCCACCCTCCGCACGCTCATCGCGAAGGCGAAGGCCGCGCAGATGCCGAACGACAACATCGACCGCGCCATCAAGAAGGGCACGGGCGAACTCGAGTCCGCCGCGCTCATCGACGCGCAGTACGAGGGCATCAAGGGCTCCGTCGCCATCGTCGTCACGGTCCTCACGGACAACAAGAACCGCGCCGCCGCCGAAGTCGCCAACGTCTTCAAGAAGAACGGCATTGAACTCGCCAAGCCGGGTTCCGCCTCCCGCCTCTTCGACAAGCTCGGCCAGGTCATGATCCCGGCCGCCGACGGCCTGGACGAGGACAAGGTGATGGAAGTCGCGCTTGAAGCGGGCGCCGAGGACGTCGTCTCCGAAGACGGCGGCTTCACCGTCAAGTGCCAGCCCGCCGACTTCATCGCCGTCTCCGACGCGATCAAGGCCGCCGGCATCGCGATCGACGAGGAGAACTCGAACGTCGGCCTCGTGCCGAACATGACCGCCCCCGTCAGCGACGTCGCCGTCGCCAAGGCGATCAACAAGTTCACGGACATGCTCGAGGACCTCGAGGACACGCAGGACGTCTACACGAACATGGAGACGACCGACGAGGTCGACGCGGCGCTCGAAGCCGAAGGCTAAGGCTAAGGCCAACCGGTCCAACGGCTCCGGCCGTTCCGAAAGAGGCGGCGCCCCTGCGCCGCTTCTTTTGTTTTCCGGGGCGATGGGACTTCGCCCCGACCGGACTCCCCTTTCAACATTTCAACCCTTCAGCATTCCAACCATGAAACTCGAACACGTCGGCTACAACGTCAAGGAACCCCGGAAACTCATGGACTGGTGGTGCGCGAACCTCGGCTTCAAGCAGGTCCACCCCGCCTTCATCGTCGACTCGACCGGCCAGATGGCGATCGAGTTCTACCGCAACGACGCGGCGCCGATCCCGGACTGGGCCGCGATGGACGCGCTCGCCATGCACATCGCCTTCCTCTCGGACGACGTGGACGCGGATGCCGCCCGCCTCGTCGCGGCCGGCGCCACGCTCCTCGACACGGTCCACAAGCCGGGCTTCGACATGGCGATGCTCCGCGACCCGTTCGGCATGGCGCTCCAGTTCGTGAAGCGCGGCGAACCCATCCTCCGCTAACGCCGTGAAGCGCGTCCACTTCATGGGCATCGGCGGAGTCGGCATGGCCGGCCTCGCCCTGCTGCAGAAACAGGCCGGGCACGCGGTCTCGGGGTGCGACAAGTATGCGACGCCCCGCACCCGCTGGCTCGAGGGCCACGGCATCCCCGTGTCGGTTGGACACGCCCCCGCGCATCTCGACGGAATCGACGAGCTGGTCGTCACGCCCGCCGTCCCCCCCTCCGAACCCGAACTCGCCGCCGCACGCCAGTCCGCCCTGCGCGTCCGCTACCGGGGCGAGGTCCTCGCCGAACGCGTCAACGCAACGCACGGCATCGCCGTCTGCGGCACGCACGGCAAGACCACGACATCGACCTTCACGACGAAGCTTTTGCGCGCCCTTGGCGAGACGCCCTCCTGGTGCATCGGCGGCGAAACCGGGTCCATGCCCGTCGCGGGTCCTTCCGGCGAACCATCCGACGGACCCCTGGTCGTGGAAGCGGACGAGTCCGACGGCACGCTCGCGCTGTACCGTCCGCATGTGCTCGTGCTCAATGCCGTCGACTTCGACCATCTCGAGCACTTCGCCTCCCCCGAGGCCTACTTCGACTGCTACCGCACGGCGATTCGCAACACGTCGGAGACGGTCATCGTCTGCGCCGAACACCCCAAGGCGCTCGCGCTTGCGCGGGAGGCCAAGGCGCCTGCGGCCCGGCTGCTGACGTTCGGCTTCGCGGCGGACGCCGACGTGAACGCCACGCAGTGGCCCCATCTGGCGGACCTGGTGCTCGGTCGGCACAACGTGCTCAACGCCCTTGCCGCAATCGCCGTCGCCCTCTCCCGCGGCCATGCCCGCGCGGCCATCGAATCCGCCCTTCCCGATGTCCTCGCCGAGCTTCCCGACCGCCGCTTCGAAAAGGTGGTGGACGCCGCCAGCGTCCTGGTCTACACCGACTACGCGCACCATCCCGCCGAACTGAAATGCGCCGTCGACATGGCGCGACAGCTTCGTCCGGAGCGCCTGCGCGTCCTCTTCCAGCCGCACCGCTATTCGCGCACGAAGGCCCTGCTGGACGAATTCCCGCCCGCCTTCGACCAGGCGGACGAGGTGGTGCTGATTCCCGTCTACGCCGCGTTCGAGGAGCCGATTCCGGGCGGCGACATCGCGGACCTCTACGCGGCCTTCCGGAAGCGCGGCGCCGCGCAGCGCCTGCTGCTCGCCCGTTCGCGCGAGGAGGCCTGGCGGCATGTCTTCCTGACCCTGCGGCCCGGCGACCTTGTCCTCCTCGCGGGCGCCGGCGACATCGTCAGCCTCCTGCCGCGCGTCCGCGCGGACTTCGCAAAGCTCGGCGACCGCGGGTTGCCCGCGCGGACCTTCTCGCCCCTCGCCGCCTTCTCGTTCTTCCGCGTCGGCGGCGAGACCTGCGGCCGGATCGTGGAACGGCCGTCCGCGCTCGCGCCGGGAGACGCGCGCCGCGTCGTCGGACTGGGGTCCAACAGCTGGTTTTCCGACTGCGCGGACGACGTGAACATCGTCCGTCCCGCGCTCCCCGTCGGCGCCACGGTTCTCGCCGCGCATCCCGAACTCGCCTTCATGGCGGGCATTCCGGGCTCGGTCGGCGGCTGGGCGAAGATGAATGCCGGCGCCTTCGGCCATTCCGTTTCGGAAGGAATTGACCACGTGGTGGTCGAGCTGGAGGACGGCACGCGGCGGACGATTCCGGCCGCGGACTGCGGTTTCGCCTACCGGCATTCCGAAATCCCCGGCGTCATCGTCGACGTCGCGTTCAAGGAGCCGGGGCGTCCCGCCCCGCCCGCCGACTACATCTCCCGCCGAAAGACCTTCCCGCCGCGCACCTGCGGCTCGGTTTTCAAGAACCCGTCATCTGGGCATCCCGCCGGGAAGCTGCTCGAGGAGGCGGGGGCGAAGTCCCTCCGCGTCGGCGGTGCCCTGGTCTGGAGCGATCACGGTAACGTAATCGTGGCGGAGGAGGGCTGCACGGCATCGGACATCCTGGCGCTGGCGCGGCTCATGGCGCGCGCCGTCTTCTTCAGTTCGGGCATCCGCCTCGAACCCGAGATCCGCGGTCTCGAGGTCTGGTAGGGCGCGACGTCCCGTCGCGCCGCTCCTTCGACTTGCCGAAGTCCAGCAGGTGGCCCATGATCGAACGGAAGCCGCGGTAGTAGAAGCCGAAGTCGAAAAGCGTACGGAACGAGCAGAGACGGCGCAGCAGCGCCATCGGCTGGAAGAAGCCCGCGTAGACGCGGCGCACGGCGGCCTTGATCTCGTCCTCGGAGGCGAGCGGCGTCTTCGTGATCTGGCGGCGCATGTCGTACTCGTCCCAGTCCAGCGTCGTCAGGCCGTCCTTTTCCTTCAGTTCGCGGAAGAGCGGCGTGCCGGGATAGGGGATCGTCATCGTGCACTGGAGCGTCGAGGCCCAGCCCTTCGCGAGCATCTTGCGCGCGAGGCGCACGGTGTTCTCGATTTCGGCGGGGCCCTCCCACGCGTGCCCGAACATGAAGGTGAGGTGCACGTCGAGTCCGGCGCGGTGCGCCCATTCGGCGCCCCGCTCCACGTCCTCGACCTTCAGCGCCTTGACGAAGCGGTCGAGCGTCGCCTGGTTCGCGCTCTCCACGCCGAAGAGCACGAGACGGAAGCCGGCCGCACGCATGAGCTTGTAGTCCTCGAACGTGAGTCGCCCGAAGCGCATGTTGCAGTCGATGCGCAGCTTCTTCTGGTAGCCGCGTTTGATGATCTCGTGGCAGAATGTCCGCATCCACTCGCCCACGGGGAAGGAGCCGGAGTCGTCCATGATCTCCTTCACCCCGTAGCGTTCGATGAGGTCGCCGATCTCGTCCACGACGTCGATCGGATCGCGCGTGCGGTAGGTCGGGTAGAGCGTCGTCCAGCTGCAGAACGTGCACTTCGCATGCCAGCAGTCGCGGCCGCTCATGATGTAGGTGCCCGGCGTGCGGCGGAAGTTCCCGTTCTTCTCGGCGTAGAGTCGCCAGTGGCAGAGGTCGCGGTCGATCCACGGCGTCTTCTTGAGGTCGTGGTCGAGGCGGAAGCGTCCCGTGTTCAGGACCTCCGTCCCGGCGCGGTGCCAGATGCCGGGTTCGAACTTCGCGGCATCGAAACCCGATGCGACCAGGTTCATCAGCAGGAAGTCCCAGTCGCCGCCCGTGAGGACATAGTCGACGGGGCAGTTCGCCATCGTCTCGTCCGGCATCGCCGTCACGTGGTCGCCGACGAGGACGACCTTGACGGACGCGCCGACGCGCGCCTTGTAGTCCGCAATCCACTTCCAGTGGCGTTTCACGACGGGCGTCTTCGTCTCGAGGACGACGACCTCCGGTGCGAACGCGTCCAGATTCTCCATGAACGCCCCGGGAGTCCATTCCTCCGCGATGCCGTCCAGCCAGGCCACGTCGTGTCCGGCCCGATTCAGCATCGTCGCGGCGGTCGCGGGGACCACGGGGAAGATGTAGGTCGGCCGCGAAAACCACTGGAACTGGCGGTTCTGCGAGAGAAGCGGGACGCCCTTCTCGCACGGCAGCGGTGGATAGCAGATTGCAATCTTCATGGATGATGGCGCTTAGATCAGGTTTGACCGGCACGGGTCCGCCGGGGGTTCCAGTATAGCAAAAAGGTGTCAGGAGCGGATGCGCATCCACGTCCTGACACCTTTCCCGTTCAGCACGGACGTGCCGACGTCACCACTTGTAACCGAGGCCGAGCATATAGCGGAAGTCGCTGGACTTCGTGCTCGGGCCGGGGTTGGAATTGTAGTTCCACTGGGCCTTGCCCATCAGCTGCCACGCCGTCGTCAGCTCGTAGGTGAAACCGACGTCGGCATCGATCAGGTAGGATTCGGCCCAGTTCTCGGTGTCGGGCAGGTACTCGAGGTTGTGGGTGAACGCGAGCTTGTCGACCCAGCACGGCGCCCAGACCAGGTGGTGGGCGTAACGGAAGGCCAGACGGTCGTCGTCGTCAATGTGCTCGTACTTCTCCTTGATGTACGTCAGACCGACTTCCTGGTTGAAGGACCACTTGCCCGTGGAGTCGAAGACCTTGCCGTCAAGCCACTGGTAGCCGGCACCGACACCGACGCGGTAGCGGTACTGCAGGTCGTTGATGCCGTCACGCTCGTACTTGCCGTTGATGTACGAGTAGAGGCCCGCCGTCCAGAAGTGGTCTTCCTGCGCAGCCAGCTCGATGCGATCCTCGGTCTTCTCCTTGTTGTCACGGCTCGTGCCGTTCTGCGCGAAGAAGTAGCCGAAGTTGCTGGTGAAGCGGTCCTTTTCCCAGCGGCGGTTGGCGTCGGCCGCCAACGCGACCTTCTCGCTCGTCGTATTGCCGCGCGCGGCCGTGCCGCTGAGGTTGACGGAGCCGTGCCACGTCTCGACCTCGGGATTGACGGCCTTGACGTTCTTCATGTCCAGTTCCTTGCCGGAGAGCGTGTAGCCGTCGCCGTTCATCGCGACGATGCCCTCTTCCGTCGTCTTGTCCTGGTACTGGACCGTGCTGTTCTTGGCCGTCGTGATGGCGGCAACCTTGTCCTGCTTGATGGCGACTTCGCCGACATCGTCGGACTTGAAGGTGATCGTGCCGTCCTTGATGCGGACGACCGTGCCGTCGAGCTTGGAACCGCTCTTGAAGACAATCGTGTCGGCCGTCGCCAGGCACGCGCAGGAGGCGGCCAGGGTGAACGCCGCGACTTTGCAGATGGTCATGAAAAGTTATCCTTTCGTGTGGGGGATTTGGCTTAGTATATCACATTCGGCTGCGAATGTGATATAATTCACGAGACTATTGAAAGGAAAATGGCATGCATCTCTCCCCCAAGGCCCTTGTGACGGGCGGAGCCGGATTCCTGGGCTCGCACCTGTGCCGCCGCCTGCTCGCCGACGGCTACGACGTCACCGCGCTGGACAATCTCTTCACCGGCACGAAGGCCAACATCGCCGACCTGCTGGACCACCCCCGCTTCTCCTTCGTGCTCCACGACGTCACGCAGCCCTTCTGGGGCCAGTACGACGAAATCTACAACCTCGCCTGCCCCGCGTCGCCGATCCACTACCAGAAGAACCCCGTCGAGACGACGAAGAGCTCCGTGCTCGGCATCCTGAACGTCCTCGATCTCGCGCTGAAGACGAAGGCGCGCGTGCTCCACACCTCCACCAGCGAAGTCTACGGCGACCCGCTCGTCCACCCCCAGGTCGAAACCTACTGGGGCAACGTGAACACGATCGGCGTCCGCAGCTGCTACGACGAGGGCAAGCGCGTCGCCGAAACGCTCTGCGCCGACTACCGCCGCGCGTACGGCGTGGACGTCCGCATGGTCCGCATCTTCAACACCTACGGGCCGAACATGCATCCAAAGGACGGCCGCGTGATCTCCAATTTCATCATGCAGGCCCTCGGCAACCACGACATCACGCTCTTCGGCGACGGCTCCCAGACCCGGTCCTTCCAGTACTGCGACGACCTGATCGAGGCCTTCCGCCGCTACATGTCGCTCGACCGCGCGACGGTGGACGCATTCTTCGCGCGCCACAAGCTGGGCGCCGCCGTCATCAACACCGGCAACCCGGGCGAGTACACGATCCGCGAACTCGCCGAGGAGACGCTCCGCCAGTTGCCCGAATCGACGTCGAAGATGGTCTACGCCCCGATGCCGCAGGACGATCCGAAGCGCCGCAAGCCCGACATCGCGCTCGCGAAGGAGCTCCTCGGCTGGGAGCCGAAGATCCCGCTCCGCGAAGGCCTCGCCAAGACGATCGACTACTTCAGGAAGATGTCCGGCAAATGAAGGCCCTGATCCCCGCGGCCGGCTACGGCACCCGCTTCCTCCCCGCTTCGAAGACGGTCCCCAAGGAGATGCTGCCCGTGGGCGCGAAGCCCGCGATCCAGCTGATCGTCGAGGAGGCCCTCGCCGCCGGCGCGGACGAGGTCGTGATCGTCACCTCCCCCGACAAGCCCTCCCTGAAGCGCCACTTCGACGTCGACGCCGTCTGGCACGCGCGCTGCGCGAAGAAGCCCGAGATCGACGCCGAACTGACCCGGCTCGAGGAAATCGGCCGGCGGATCCGCTGGACGCTCCAGACGGAGCAGAGGGGACTCGGCCACGCCGTCCTCCAGGCGGCGGACCTGCTCGCCGGCGAGACCGATCCCGTCCTGATCCTGCTCGGCGACGCACTGGTCTCGGGCCAGGCCCCCTCCGCGGACATGGCCGCGATCTCCCGCGCCTTCGGCGGAGCCTCCGTCGTCGGCCTCGAACAGGTTCCCCTCGAGAAGGTCTCGCGCTACGGCATCGTCGCCGGCACGCCCGCCCCGGAAGCCCCCGTCCCAGAGGCCGCAGACCGCGTGCTGCGCCTCTCCGACCTCGTCGAGAAGCCCGCCCCCGAAGCGGCACCCTCCCGTCTCGCCATCGCGGGACGCTACCTGCTCGACCCCGCCATCTTCGGCCTCCTCGCCACGCAGACGCCCGGCCACGGCGGCGAGATCCAGCTGACCGACGCCATCCGGCGCCTCCTTTCCACACACGCCGCGTACGGCTACCGCTATCCCGGCCGCCGCCACGACATCGGCAACCCGCAGGGCTACTTCGAGACCCTCCAGGCCTTCCAGGCACCCCGTTGACCAGCCAACCCGTCAACCCGT
>JAEDMN010000018.1 GCA_016302985.1 Kiritimatiellia bacterium
CGGCGTCCACGCCCTTCCGCCCTTCCTACCTGAACACGAGCGCGAAGCTGCGCGGACGGACGTCGGCCCGGAACCACTCGTCCGCCGGGACGGGGCCGCGCCGCGTCGCCTTGAGGATGTTCCAGTCCGAGCTGAACAGCCACGCGGGCGCGGCGGAAAGCTCCTCGAAGCAGGCGCCCGCCTCGTTGGTGACGGAGGCGGCGCGCGGCGCGTAGGCGTCGTCCATGAGGACGCGCAGGGCGAGCACGCGCACCGGCGCGTCTCCCGCCGCGCGTTCGCGCAGGCGCCGGCAGCCCGGCACGTCCTCGACGAACCAGTCCCCCGCGCGCCAGCCGAGGACGAGCCCCGTCTCCTCCGGGGCGAGGTCGCCGTCGCCGTCCGCGTCTCGCCCGAAGGCGACCTGGACGCAGTTCGACGCGCTCCCCGCGAGCCGCATCAGGACCTCGAAGGACTTGACGTCCGTGCGCGCGGATCCGAACGGGACGTTCGTCCACACCTCCGTGTCGGGATACGGGGAAGGCGGCAGGGTTCCGACATTCACAGTCGCGGCGGAGAGCGCGCTGGACAGGCAACCTGACAGGACGATAAATGCAGAACGAAGTTTCATGAGCCAAGACGGCATTGCTTTCCTGGATACAAGTAAGGATTTGCCGACGTTCCTAGCCAAAGTACTCCTGCAGCTTCGCCCGGTAAAGCAGGTCGTACTGCTCGATCAGCTTGTTGACGGCAAATAGTGATTTGTCGAGCTGTTCGATGAAGGCTGCGAACTCGCGCTGTAGGTTCAATGGCGGTAATATAGCCGACACGGATTGAATCATTTACTGATTGAGATTCTGAATGTTTGCGCCACGACCTTGAAGCGCACGCCGCACAGAGTCATGCCGGAGGAAGTAAATAGCAAACTAACGTGTTCCAGATCCGGTCGATTGAACCGTTGATTTCAGCGCTCAGCATGTTCTCGTCTCCAAGTCAAGGCACAGAAGCACGGGAACACCTTGTCAACCAAACGCTGAAATGCCGGGATTGGTCACTTGACGGGCTTGTTGTAGCCGCCGCAGCGGACCCAGCAGCTGCGGCATTCGCAGGCGTCGTCGCGGCCGCAGGTCCCCTGGACGTCCTGGGCCGGATGCGGCTTGAGCGCCTTGCGGCAGAGCGCGAGCAGCCCCTCGCGGTCCTCGGGACGGCAGAGCCAGAGCACGCGGCTCTTCGCCTCGTCGCCGCGGTTCACGAGCGCGTCGAACGGCTGCGCGGCGATGTCCGCGCCGAGCTTCGCGGCGATGGCCGCGCGCAGCGCCTTCTCCCCTTCCGGATCGACCAGACGCAGCTCGGGACGGTTCCAGCCGTATCCGCCGCCGAAGGAGTATTCGGGCACGTTGAAGTCCAGCCAGAGCACGATGGCCGTGCGTTCGTCCTTCGAAAGCTTCGCGCCGCCATGGCCCGCGTCGATGCGCTTCAGCAGCTTGCTGGCGCCCGCGAAGTAGTCGTAGGGCGTGCTGTACGCGGTCTCCTTGTAGGAGCTGGCGAGCGCGACCTGCTTGTTCTGCACGAGGCGGCGAATGCCGTTCGTGCCGATGAAGTCGGGGGCCTTGCCGAGACCGTGGCAGGAGATGCAGTGGCGGTCGAAGATCGGCTGGATCGTCCGCGCGTAGCTCAGCGCGCCGGGATACCCGAGGTCCAGTTCGGGCTTTGGCACGGACACGGGGCGGTCGACCGGACGCTTCACGGGCGTGCGGCTCGCGTTCTTGTTCTCATGGCAGCCCGCGCAGCCCTGCCATTCGCCCTTCTGGGTGTAGATGAAGCTGCGCATGGTGAGGATGGCGACGCCGTTGGTGTCGACCGCCTGCAGCTGGACGGGGACGCCCGCGGGAACGCGGAATGCGCACGAGCCGTCCGCCGCGACGGGGACGACGCCGATCTGCTCCTTGTAGAGCTCGAGGTCCGGCCCCGGCTGCAGCGTCTCGCGGCGCGTCGCAGGCATGTTGATGAGCTTGTTCAGGCGCAGCGCGGCGACGCTGCCCTTCGGCAGGTCGACGCGGGAATCGTAGACGTTCTCCACATAGCAGACGCCCCAGTCCGGCGCCTTGTCGGCCGGCGGCAGGGAGGAGGCGAGCACCGGCGGCTTCTTGCGCGGCACCATCGGAATCGGGTTGAAGGTGCTGATGGCGGCGTCCTTGTAGATGAGTTCGCGGCCGCCCAGGGTGTCGACGAGCCAGATGCCGTACGCGGCCTGCGACGGCCAGGCGCCGCCGCTGCCGTACTTGATGCACTTCGGATGGTCCTTCGGATAGCCGAGCGGCTCGTCCGTGTAGGCGGCGAAGAAGAGCGTGTCGTTGACGGGCATCGGGTGCAGGTAGTGGCCGGGGAGCTGCCAGCCCTCGGACTCCACGAACGGGACCTCGGGCGTGAGGCGCGTGAGCGGGGCCTCGCCGTCTTCGCCCTTGCGGGCGTCGAGGAGGAAGAGCGAACCGCCCGTGATGAAGTGGTGGGCGCCGGCCGTGCCGACCACGAGCGGAGAGTTGGGAATCGCCTTGGCGTCCGTCGTCACGGCCATCGTCTTCGAGTAGTTGCCGTAGAGGTGCGCGACGCCGGTGCCGTCGGGACGGACCGTCCAGAGGCTCTGGTACCAGATCGCGTTGCGGTTGATGTAGTCCCAGCGCGTATAGGCGATCCGGCCGTCGTTGAGGACGGTCGGCTCCCACTCGTTCGCCTCGCCGAAGGAGAACTGGTGGATGCCCGATCCGTCGCCGTTCATGCGGTAGAGCAGGAACGCGGGCACGTATCGGCCCCAGTGGCAGCGGCCGAAGTTCTGGGAACGGGTGGAGCAGAACAGGATGCCGCCATCGGGGAGGTAGCAGGGGTCGACGTCCTCGATCAGGACCGTCTGGCGCCCTTCGCAGGTCTCCATCGGGTCGCCCGCGCAGCCCGTGAGCTGCTTCACCCAGCTGCCGTCCGCCGCGCACTCGTACAGGAAGAAGCGGCGGTGGACGCGGTCGAGTTCGTCCGGCACGACGCCCGGCGCGACGGTCGGCACCTTGAGTGCGCGCGCGTCGGCCTCGGGCCTGCGCGTGTGGTCGCAGAACGCGAAGACGATGCGGTCCGCGTCCCAGTGCAGGTCGGGGTTCAGCACCGTGCCCGTGGGCAGCTTGCCGTCCAGCAGCTTCGTCTTGCGAGGCGCCGTCTTCCAGTCCTCGAGCACGACGAGGCCGTCGCCGGGCCGCGACCAGCGGCCCAGGTACTGGTCGGCCATGTGCGTGTCCCACGTGACCGGCACGCCGCGCTGCACGGCCAGCAGCTTCGTGAACTGCAGATCGGGATGGAGGAAGAGGATCTCGCGGCGGACGCGCCGGATTTCGCGGGCGATCGCCTCGCGCATGACCGGGTTCTTCGTCTGGGCGAGCCAGCGCGCGTCGGACTCCATCTCGGCGACCAGGGACCTGAGCTTCCCGGCCGGAACCGACTTGGCGACATAGTCCCGCGTGCGGCGGCAGAGCGCAAGGGCGTCGTCCGCGGAATCCGCGAGGACCATGGCGCAGGACAGGGCGAAAGAACAAAGAATCACGGCGGTTTTCATGCCGCGATTATATCGCATTGGCGGAGCTTTGGCAATCGCGCTCAGGTCAGGTCGCTGAGCTTGCGGCCCAGCTGGGACGTGATCTGCTCGACGGCCCGGCGGAGGTCGCTTTCGACGTCGAGCCGCTTCTGCAGCGTCTGCGCGCCGTGGTGGACCGTGGAATGCTTCTTCTTGAAGGCGTTGCCGATCTCCTGCAGGGACTTCGTCGTCAGCTTGTGGGCCAGGAACATGGCCACCTGGCGCGGCGTGACGATGGACTGCGGACGGGCCTCGGAAAGGATCTCCTCGACCTTGACGCTGTAGAACGCCGAGACCGTGCGGATGATCTCCTCGACCGAGAGGTCGCGGATGGTCTTCTCCTCCTCGATCGAGTCGCGCAGCAGGTGCTGCACGATCTCGAGGGTGAGCGGCAGGCCGCTGTTGAGATCCATGAACGTGACCACGCGCTTCAGCGCGCCCTCGATCGCGCGCACGTGCGACCGGATGCGCTCCGCGATGAACTTCAGGATTTCCTCGGGGATCAGGTGCCGCGTCGAGGCGGCCTTGGCCTTGAGAATCGCCAGGCGCGTCTCGTAAGAGGGCGACTCGATCTCGATGACCATGCCCTGCTGGAACCTTCCCGTGAGGCGCTCCTCGCAGCCCTTCAGGTCGCGCGGCGCGACATCGCTCGTCATGACCACCTGCTTGTGGGAGTCCATGAGCGAGTTGAAGGTGTTGAAGAACTCCTCCTGGAACTGCTTCTTGTCGGCGATGAACTGCACGTCGTCCAGCAGCAGCAGGTCGACCTTGCGGTAGCGCTCGCGAAACGCCGGCATCGCGCTGTTCGCCAGCGCGTTCACGTATTCGTTCAGAAACGTCTCGGACGTGATGTAGCACACGGAGGCGCCGGGATTGTTCCGCATCACCTGATGGCCAATGGCCTCCATCAGGTGAGTCTTGCCGAGACCCGTGCCGCCGTAGATGAAGAGCGGATTGTACGACGTGCGCCCGGGACCGTTCGCCACGGCCGTCGCGGCCGCGTGGGCGAAGGAGTTGGACGGTCCCTTCACGAAGTTCTCGAACGTGTAGTTTTCATGGAGCGGCAAGGTCGAGGGGACGCCGCGCGCCACGTTGAGGCGGAGCTTCTGCGTGTCCGAGGGCGTCGGGGCGTAGTGCGGCGGCGGCATCGGGACGGGCTGGGGACGCGCCGCGGACTGCTCGAGGACGAACCGCACCGCCAGGCCGGGACGGCCCCCCTCCTCCAGCGCCTCCGCGATGATCTTCGCGTAGTAGTCCGTGAACATCTCCACCTGGATCTGCTCGGAAACCGCGATCCGGTACTCGGCGCCTTCCTGCCCCCGCGGCTTCATCAGCGGGAAGTAGCGGGCCATGCGGTTGCGCTCCATCTCCGTCGGGAGGAGGGAACGCACGCGCTCGACCACGGACGGCCAGGCCGGATCTCTCAAATTCTCTTTGTTCACTTCAAAACCTTTTCACTGCGAAAACAAGCGCAATATTGAACCATATTTTCGCAGGAATGCCACCTGTAAGAAATGATAACGTGTGTACAGGTTATCTACAGGACGCTGTTCACAACTCAATCGGCGAAGTATCCGAGCCGTCTGGCGCGCCAGTAGGCGGCGAAGAGGTGGCAGCAGCGGATCGAGGAGGCGGATGCCGCGGGGATCTGCACGATCGCGTTCGCCAGGAGGGTCTGCTGGCTCGTCCCGTAGGCGAATGCGTCGCGCGGGACCATCATCTGTGCGAGATGGAGCTCGGCGCAGCCGCAGAGCCAGCGCGTCTCGTCGCCCTTCCGACCTGGCGCCCGGCGCTGGGCGAGGCGCGCGCAGGTCACCATCGCGTCTATGGCCCGGACGCGGAAAGCCCCCTCCTCCTCGACGTCGAGAATCGCCTCCAGCGAGGTGTTCATCTGGATGAGGGCGTAGTCGGGCATCAGGCCGCGCACGAGCTTCTCCGGGGCCGTCGCCAGCGCGCAGGAGCCGTCGAGCGCCTCGTCCCGCAGCGCGTGGTAGGCCTTCCGCCACTTCGCGTCGCCGGAGACCTTCCAGGCGAGCGCGTAGCACATGGCCAGGCGCGCGGCCTCGTGCGGGTAGGTCTCGCGCATCTTGCAGATGCCGCGCGGGTCCATCGTGCCGTCCGCCTGCAGGAAGTTCCAGTTGTTCTCCTTCGTGACGTTCCGCTCCATGCGCGCCGCGACGTCGACGAAGGCCTGGCGGATCTCCGCCTTGACCGTTTCGGGGGCGAGGCCGCTCCAGTAGTAGCGGTTCAGGCCGTGGTACCAGTGGGTGACCTGGTCGCGGGAGGTGAGCCGGCAGATCGAGGTCCCGTCCTCGACGCAGAGGCCGCGCGCGACAAAGCCCCGGTACGGGTGCGCCGTCTCAAGGTTGAGCAGGCCGCGCGCGACTTTCTCCGCATCCGCGGAGACGGACGCGTCGCGGGTGGCGAGCCACTTGTCCACGAGGCCGCTGAGCGCCACGCCGCCGTTGATCGCGCAGTCCTCGAGTCCGCGCCCGTAGCCGAGCCCGGGCTTGAGCAGGCCGCCGGGGAAGTCCTTCGCCGGACTGACCTTGTCGGGCGTCGTCGCGTAGATGTTGCCGGTCTTCGGCGAATAGAACGTCGCCATCACGCGCGTCCAGGCGGCGTCGGCCCAGGCCCGGAGCGCGGAGTCGGGCGGGCGCGACGGCACGGGGTCGGGAACGGGGGCCGCCACGGCGGCGACGGAGACGAGAAAAAGCGCCCTGAGGATTCTGTTCTTCATGGCGCTATTATCGCAAGTCCCCACGTGGCCCGTCAAGACGCGGAGGTGCGCGCTGCGGTCAGCGGCAGAGGACGAGCGAGAGGATGGCGAAGGAGGTCGCCAGCACGGGGTCGTTCTCCCAGAAGCGGTTGTTGTCGTTCTCCCAGCTGCCGTCGGGGCGCTGGAGGGAGAGGAGCTTCGCCGCGAGTTCGTCCCGCCAGTTCACCTTGCGGCCGTCGGGCTGCACGAGCTCGTCCACACCGGCGACGGAAAGCGCACGGGCGAGGATGTCGTAGTAGTAGTACAGGCCCTGGCTGCCCATGCCCGGGTTCTCGTCGACGGTCCAGAACTTCGAGCAGTAGCCCAGCGCGCTCCTGACGCGGGGATCCTCGCGCGTGAGCTTCGCGTGGCACATCGTGAGGACGGCCGCGTAGCTCATGGAGCCGTAGGCGCGCAGCTCGACGCGTCCGCTGCGGTTCGTCGCGGTGCCGGCCTGCGCGGTGCGCTGGTTGTACGCCGCGCCGCCCGCGCGCTCGCCCTGGGTCTCCTGGAGCCTCTCGACGAACTTGATCGCCTGCTCCCAGTTCACGTCGACGCGCGCCTCGCCCCTGGGACGGAAGTCCTCCACCTTCTCGGTGCGGCGCATGGCGTCCAGCGCATAGGAGGTGTTCGACAGGTCCGCGTAGCGGCGGCGCGAGGCGCGGTCGTAGCCGAAGCCGCCCGCCATCGTGTCGTCGCCCGTCAGCTGGCTGCCCGCGATGTAGGTGCGCGCGTCGAGGATCGCCTTCGCAGGGGCGAGACCGCTCTCGAAGAGCGCGCTCATGCAGACGCTCGTGTTGTAGTTGCCAAGGCCGGAACCGCCGCGGCCCGGTTTCGGGACGTAGAAGCCGCCGTCGGGCCGCTGCGTCTTCAGGACGAAGGCGGCGGCCTTCTTCGCGGCCTCGGTTCCGCCCTCTCCGCCGCAGACGAACGCCCACAGCGGCAGGGCGGTCAGCGCGGGCATCTGCGCGTCGCTGAAGTGGCCGTCCTCGGCCTGGCGCGACCGCAGGAACTTCACGCCACGCGCCACGGCGGCGTCGATCTGCTCCTTCGGACCCGCCCACAGCGTGCAGGACAGGGCGGCAAGACCGGCAATCAGGACTTTCTTGATCTTCATCATGGCTGTCATCCTCCACTCGGTTAAACGCGCCGCGGGGCGGCCGGGTTCAGAACATCGGGTCCGTCACGAGATTGACCGCCTGTTCCGCGGGGGCGGTCGCGCCGCGCGCCTCGTGCGGAACCTCCACGACCTCCTCCGCCGTCGCGAGGTTGGCCTCCTGCGTCTCGGCATCCTGGGCCTTCTTGCCGCGGGTGCCGGGCTTGCGGTCGCCGAAGCGGGTGCCCTGCTTGTAGAAGTTGAGGTCGACTTCGCCGGTTTCGCCGTTGCGGTTCTTCGCCACGTCCACGATCGCGAGCAGTTCGTCGTCGTGCCACTGGGCCGTCTTCGACCGGCAGGGACGGCGCAGCAGGAACACCATGTCGGCGTCCTGTTCGATGGCGCCCGAGTCGCGGAGGTGGGAGAGCTTCGGGACCTCGTCCTTGTCATCGCCCTTCTCGTTCGCACGGGAGAGCTGCGACAGCACGATGACCGGGACCTTCAGTTCCTTCGCCATCGCCTTGATCTGGCCGGAAATGCGGCTCGTTTCGAGCTGACGGCCCTGTTTCGCGAATTCACGGCAGTTCGCGAGCTGGAGGTAGTCGATCACGATCAGCTCGATGTTGTGCATGCGCTTCATACGTCGGGCGCGGGCGCGCATGTCCGAGACGTCGAGCGAGCTCGTGTCGTCGATGTAGATCGGCGCGCTGCGGAGGGTCTGAGCCGCGCTCATCAGGCGCATGCTCGCCTCGACGCGCTGGTCGTGGGTCAGCATGCCGCGCTGGAGCCGCCAGGTGTCGACCTGGGCGCGGCCCGCGAGCATGCGCTTCGCGAGGGACTCCGTGCTCATTTCGAGCGAGAACATCAGCACGCCGTGCGGACGGTCGTGCCCGCCGCCCATGGGCATGCCGTTGATGTCCTGGCCGAGCGCGATGCACTCGGCGATGTTCATCGCGAGCGAGGTCTTGCCGACGGACGGACGCGCGGCCACGACGATCATGTCGCCGGCCTTCAGGCCCATCAGCTTCTCGTCCAGGTACTTGAAGCCCGTCGGCAGGCCGTCGAACTGGTTCCCGCCGCCGTCGAAGAGCTTGTCCATCGCCTGCAGCGTGTTCTCGACCGCGGACTTCCAGTCCACGCGGACGCTCGAGGAGCCGCCGATTTCGAGGAAGTTCTTCTCGACTTCGCCCAGCAGGATGTCCGCGTTCGCGCTCGCGCTCTCGTCGAAGCACTTCGCCTCGGTCTCGCGGGCGCGCTGGATCATCGTGCGCAGCAGGTGCTTCTGCCGGACGATGTCGATGTAGTACTCGGCGTGCGCGCTCGTGGGCGTATTGTCGAGCAGCTCCTGGATCGCGCCCACGCCCCCGATCTCCTCCAGGCGGCCGGTCGCGCGCAGGCGGTCGAGCAGCGTGACGGCGTCGATCGGCGTCGAACCGCCGTTCATTTCGCGGAAAGTCTCGTAGAGGATGCGGTTGCGGGGCTCGTAGAAGGAATCCGGCGTCAGGCCGCGGGACTGGCAGAGGTCGAGCACGCGGGCGTCTTCGCCGAACTGCGTGTCGAGCAGGATCGAGCCGATGATGCCGCGCTCGGCCTCCGAACTGTGGGGAGGTGTTTTCAGGTCTTCAGACATGCGGTGAGTATAGCACACAACCCGGCGGGGGGAGCCGCCGGGTTGTGAACCGATATCGGCAGGTTGCCGACAGCTTGTCTACAGGGCGGCGACGCGCGAACCGCGGCTACTTCAGGTTGTCGTAGTGGCGGGCGATGGCCTCGTAGCCCTGCATCATGTTCGGCGGCAGGCAGCCGTTCTGCTTGTAGTAGTCGCAGACGACCGGCAGGCAGCGCGTCTTCCATTTCGCGATGGTGTTCAGCGCGATGGACGCGAGCTGGTGGTGCGCGAACGGGTTCGTGAAGCGCTCGATGACGGAGTTCGCGTACGCGGTCTTCTCGTCGTCGGGCAGGTTGACCGTCGGGTAGATCTCGTCGAACAGCACCTTGCGCAGGAACGCGCCGCCCTCGGGATCGCCCACGACCTGCGCCACTTCGGTGAACCCGCGCTCAAGTCCCCAGTAGACGATCGTCGTGTGGGCGGCGTTGAGGAAGCGGACCTTGCGCGTGCGGTACGGCTGCATGTCGGGCGTGTAGACGACGTTGACGCCGGCCTTCTTCAGCGGCAGCTCCGCCTCGAGGTCGAAACCCGCGGGCGTCTCGACCACGAAGAAGTGGAACGGTTCGCCGCAGACGAGGACCTCGTCGCGCTCGCCCAGCTGCGCCGCGTAGCGGTCGGCGCTCTCGGGGTCGGGACGGCCCGCGACGATGCGGTCGACGAGCGTGGAGCAGAAGACGCAGCGCTTCTCGGCGTATTCGGCCGTCGCCGCGTCGCCCGCGTCCGCGCAGTACTGCAGCACGCACTTCTTCAGGTTGTCGCCGTTGTGCTCGATGAGCTCGCAGGGGATGAAGACGAGCCCCGGCAGGCCAGCCGCGCAGCGCGCCCTGAGGAGGCCGTACACCTTGAACGGAAACGTGTTCGCGTCCTTGACGTACTGGATGCCGGCCTCGGTCGTGTTCGAGACGACGAAGCGCAGGGACGGCAGCGTCGCGTACTTCCCGACGTTCGTCCAGAGGTCGACGCCCTTCACGCTGCGGATCTCCTCGATCTGCTCGACCTGCTTCCCGTCCATGAAGCCGCGCAGGCACGTGTGGTAGCGGCCGCCGCGCGCGTTCAGGATCCTCGACGGCACGCAGAGCTCGTCGCCGATGGGCTGGATGATCTGAACCTGGCCGTCGAAACCGGCGTTGTCGTTCATCTTCTGGACCATCCAGTCGATGAAGCAGCGGAGGAAGTTGCCCTCCCCAAACTGAAGAATCTTCGTTTCCATTGCCTGTTCCTTTCAAGTTTGCAGTTGGATGCCGAAATCTGACGGGCACCGCCGACGACGTTCGGCCCTCTGCGCTACAGCGTCACGCCGTCCTTGAAGATCGCGATGCCCTGCGCCCCATTCTCCTCGTTCCGCGCCAGCTCCTCGCCGGAGGCGATGCGCATCACCTTCGCGGCGAACGCGTCGACGTCGGGATCGGACATCGCGTTCCAGTCGATCCAGTTCGGCTTGTTGCGCGCGAGCGCGTCGTTCGTCGCGACCTTCATCGTCGGAACGACGCAGCCGAACGGCGTGCCGCGGCCCGTCGTGAAGAGAATGAGATGGCACCCCGCCGCGGCGAGCACGGTCGAGGCGACGAGGTCGTTGCCCGGCCCCGTCATCAGCGAGAGGCCGTGCGCCTTCACCGGTTCGCCGTAGAGGAGGACGTCCTCGACCGGCGCGCTGCCGCCCTTCTGCACGCAGCCGAGGGACTTGTCCTCGAGCGTGGTGATGCCGCCCGCCTTGTTCCCCGGGGACGGATTCTCGTAGCAGACCTGGTTGTGCGCCGTGTAGTAGTCCTTGAACGCGTTGATCATCTTCACGCACTTGTCGAAGATGTTCCGCGTTCGGCAGCGCTTCATCAGCAGCGTCTCGGCACCGAACATCTCCGGCACCTCGGTGAGGATGGTCGAACCGCCGCGCGCGACGAGCCAGTCGGAGAAGCGCCCGACCAGCGGGTTCGCGGTCAACCCCGAAAAACCGTCCGATCCGCCGCACTTGAGGCCCACGACGAGTTCGGACACGGGGACGTCGACGCGTTCCTTCGGTCGCGCCGCGTCGAGCTCCTTCAGAAGTTCAAGGCCCTTCGCGTATTCGTCGCCCGGGTCCTGCGCCTTGAGGAAGCGCACGTTCACGCCGATCTTCGCGCCGTCCCGGTCCTCGGGGACAAGCCCCAGACGGGCCTTGAAGCTCTCGAGCGTGTTGTTCTCGCAGCCGAGCGCGACGACCAGCACGCCGCCGGCATTCGGATGGCGCACGAAGGCGGCGAGCAGGTTCGCCGTCGTCTCGTGGTCCTGCCCCATCTGCGAGCAACCATAGGGATGCTGCAGGGAGAGTCCGCCGCAGCTCTGCGCCAGCCGCTCGGCGAGGCGGTTCACGCAGCCGACGAGCGGAATCACCCAGAGATCGTTGCGGATGCCGATCCGCCCGTCGGGATGGCGGAAGGCCCTGATCGTCGGCGCGGGCACCGGCGTCACGTCCTCGAACTCCGGCTCGTAGCGGTATTCGAGCACCTCGCCGAGATTCGTCCTCACATTGTGCACATGGACATGCTCGCCGACGGCGATGTCGCACGTGGCGTGCCCGATCGGCATGCCGTACTTGATCACGTTCTCGCCCGCGGCGATCGGGCGGCGCGCGTACTTGTGCCCGTCTTCGCGGACCTCGACGTTGTCCTTGGGATGAATGACCATCTGAACTCCTGGCTCAGGGCTCGAGCTTCAGCCGCACGGGACCGAACAGGCCCGCTTCCTGCGGCTCCCAGTTCGACGCGTCCAGCGGCCTGTAGTTGACGTCGACCACGTTGATGTCCGTGAACACCTTCCACTCGTAGGGCTTCGCGCGGTCCAGCCAGCGGAGCCTGTTCGCGCCCGTGGAGGTCACCTCGACGGCGACCGAATTCGCGCCGGCATGGAGGTGGCAGGCGGGGAAGGCCACCGTCCAGGGGGCCATGATCGCCGCGCCGACGTACGATCCGTTCACGTACACCTTCGCCGACGCGCGGACCCGGCCGAGGTCGAGCACCGCGGTCCGTTCTCCGGCGGGGCGGCATTCGAACGTGGTCTCGTAGCGCATCGTCCCGGAGAAGGACGACTCCGCGCCCGAAGGTTCAAGGCCCCAGGGCATCGGAAGCCCGGCCGTCTTCGGCGCAGGGAGCTCCGGACCGCCGCATTTCGCGGTCCGCGTCCAGTCGCCCGCCAGAAGGACGTCCCGTCCCCCGCGGGCGGGGTGTGCGGGCGCCGCGGGAGACCAGCCTTCGTCCTTCGACGAGGTGACGAGGATGGTCGAATGGCCAATGGGGAGGTCCAGGCGAACGGTCCCCTCCGCGACCGGGATGGCCGTCACGGTCCCGTCCAGGGGATTCATGAGGCAGGCGCTCCGCACGACGGACGCGGGCCTGAAGCCCCCCCGCACGCCCGCGTCGCGGTACTGGTTGGCGATGAAGTAGTACGTCCGGCCGTCCTTGGCGTGGCGCGTGTACATGAGGCCTGCGGACCTGTTGAACGGTTCACGGCGGGCGGGCGACGCCGCCATCAGCTCGTCCAGCGACCCCACGGAAACGCGGGCGGGGCGTTTCGCGGCGAGGGAGCGGATCTCCGCCTCGCCTGCGGCGACGTCCCTGAAGCCGGGGACGGAGGACGGCATCCCGTCGACGAAGAGCACCTTGTACCCCGCGTCCGCGAGCGCGAAGAGACGGCGCAGCGTCGCGGGCTTCATGTACTTCGCCGCCGGCACGACGATCGTCGTGTAGCGCGTGGCGGCGGGCGCGCCCAGCGTCGCCAGCTGGCGCTCGGAGACGAAGTCGAACGCGTAGCCGTCGTCGTACAGCTTCTGCGCGATGCGCCCCACGGGCTGCTCCGTCATCCAGCCGCGACCATGCACGGTCAGCTGCTGCTCGAGCCCCTTCGGATCCATCCAGAGGTCGTGCAGTGGCCAGTAGACGAGCAGGTCGTTGTCGATGGCCGTCGTCCGGGCGATGGACTGGACGCGCGCCACGTAGGCGTTGAGGACGTCCGCGTCGTGCCAGAGCGGATTGAAGCGGTTCATCTCGAGCGACGCGTAGAACGTCCAGCCCGGCCATTTCGCGTCCGCGGCCGAGTAGCACATGCCATGGTAGAACACGTGGTTCACGCCGGAGAGGAAGAGCCGGTCCAGGAACGTCTTGACGGCGCCGGCCGTCTCGCAGAAGTGCTCGCAGATCCAGGTGCAGCTTTCGGAACTGACGGCGGGGTCCGTCGCCGCGCCGGCGTGCTTCACGTGCGCCGCGGACGAAGCGAGCTTGGAAATGAGGATGTTGCGGTCGCCGGAGTTGATGAAGGCGGCCGAGACCGACGGTTCGCGCGCCTTCGCCTTGTCGCAGACGAACATCTCGGTCTCGGGGACGTCCGCGACCGCGTAGAAGTCCAGCAGGTTGCAGGGCGAGCCATGCGCCTCGTTGCGCGTGCGGATGCCGCGCGCCGCGCACCACGACGCCCACTGCGGGAAGACGTCCTCGACCATCAGGTCCGAGAGCGTCTCGCGGTAGTCGCACTTCACGCGTGCGACGGCGTCGGGCGTTCCGACGCCCGCCAGATCCGCGTAGTGGTCCTCAAGCGCATAGCCGCGCTTCGCGCGGAAGGCGTCCAGCAGTTCGGGTCCCCAGGCCGCGCCGTAGTACTCGTAGGAATCGTGGTAGAAGCAACGGGGCTTCGGCGCACCCGGTGCGTCGAACGCGGTGGCGAACGGCTTCAGGAAGTCCGCCATCGCCCGCGGCGAGAACGGATTCATCATGGGACCCTGTCCGCCAGGACCGGCCCGCTTGACCTTTTGCCCCGTCAGGTGGGTGAAGAGGATCACCGGCTTCCCGTCCGCGTCCGCCCCCTCCCAGAGGACCTTCGCCGCGCGCGGATGTCCGGCGGGCTTCAGCTTCGCGCGGTCGGACGTGACCTCGAGCGCCCAGCAGCCCTCGTCGGCCGTGAGCTGGGGGCCGCCGAAGCACCAGCCGCTGCCCATCGTGAGGTCGACGCCCAGGCCCTTCTCGCCGGCGATCCGGACGGCGTCCCCGAAGGCCTCCATCCAGTCCGGGGACAGCATGACCTTGTCCTTCGACGCATCCTTGCGCGAATAGGTCGGGATGACATGCATGCCGCCCATCCCGACTTTGGACATCTCCTCGACCTGGACGCGGAGCCCCGCCTCGTCCACCGCGGACCCCATCCACCAGTTATAGGCCCACGGCTTCATTTCAGACGTCGGCGCGGGCCAGGCGAGGAGCGCGGAAGAGAAGAGCGAGGAGAGGATGGACATGGGTTCCCTTTCGTCGAAAAAAACTACCCCTTGATCATGGCAGAATCGCCTCAACGGCCGGAAAGCTCCTCGATCGCGCGCGCCAGCTTCAGGCGGTGCGCCTCCATCGGGGCCGGGTCCGTCGCGAACGACGTCAGGGACGCGTAGACCTCCGCGGGGACCTTGAGCAGCGCCTCGTACCGCGCCCGCGCGGCGGGGGCGAGGTCCGTGCGCGCCGCGAGCAGGCGCTTCAGCATCGCGAAGTACTCGTAGTCCTCGAGGCCGTCGCGCAGCATCTCCAGGCGGTAGGAGTCGACGGGACCGTCCAGCACGGGCGTCTTCGACGGACGCGCGGCGGCGAGAGGCGGATAGAGGAACCGGCCGTCTCCGTTGCCCCACGGGCTCTTCGCGCCCTTCGCCAGCGTCGCGCTCACGCACCAGCTCATCGCGTCCTCGTAGGGGTTCTGCGGGTTCGCGCGGTCGGGATAGGCGTTGGGGCTGTCCCACCAGGTCGTCTCCCAGATGAGGACGCCTGTGACGTCCTCGCCCCAGGTCTGCCACAGCCAGAGACGCAGTTCGGTGCCGGGGTGGTCCGTGAACTCGGTCACATACGGCGCCTTCGGCCCGCAGCAGACATACCACCAGAACTGGTCGCCGGCCGCGCGCGCGGCCTTCTCGCCCGGGACGTGCAGGTTCGGCGTGAGCGGGCACCAGAGGTTCGGGCCGCCGTGCAGGGGCTCCACGGCCTCCTCCGTCAGCATGCGGCGCAGGCCCGGCGCATGCCTCTTCAGCGTCTCGAAGCCCTTCATCACGAACGGATAGTCCTTCGGCTCGGGTTCGTCGAACCAGTAGACGAGCGCCCTGTCGAGCCAGCCCTTCTCCTTCAAGTGGCGCTCGATGCCGCCGAGGTAGCGTCCCATGAGGACGTCGTAGGCGGGGTCGGAGGCGGGGAAGCCGAGGAAGCTCGGCTCGTGCCGTCCCTCGTAGGTGCCGCCGCCGAGTCCGTCGACGCGCATCACGAAGGTGTTGAACCCGTACTTCGCGAAGGCCTCCTCCATGGCCCGGTCCCAGTCCGCCCAGTCGAAGACGGGCTCTACCCGCAACGGATCGCCACCCGACTCGAAGTCGCCGCCTTCGACGAGCTCGCGTCCGGTCTCGATGTCCGTGACCGAGACGTCGTCCACCCAGAGCGTGCCGGTCTTCTCCCCGCCGTCCTGGTAGCCCGCGGCATAGAACGTGAGACGGGCCGAGACGGCCTCCTTCGGGAATCCGGTCCAGGTCTCGTCGAAGGAACGCCATTCGGTGGCGGAGCTGTCGGGATGGTAGTCGCGGTTCCTCCCCCGCATCCAGGATCCGTCCGCGCGCTCGTGGCTCAGGCAGCAGCCGAACGACTGCCCCTTGTCCGTGCGGTAGCGGAAGCGGATGCGGATGCCTTTCCCGAGGGGGATCCGCCCATGGTAGTGCAGCGCGCCGTTGGCCGTCGTGCTGTCGTCGACGACGCGCATGGACGCCCTGCCGGCAGCCGCGCGGACGGTGTCGTACGCGCCGCCCTTCCACTCGTCCAGGCCCTTCCAGCGGACCTTCCAGCCGACGTCGGGCGTCGGATTGTAGGGCGAGATGTGGTGGTCGCCGAGCGACTTGAGATACTTGTCGACGACGGTCCTGCGCTGCACGGCGTTCGTCAGGCCATGGTAGCGCGCGACGGTGTCCGGACTGAACCCGAAGCTCGTCTCGCACGTCATGCGGTCGGGGAGGTCGAAGCCGAAGACCTCGACGAGGAACGGCACCTGGACGTCGGCGATCGCATGCCCGTCCTCGGCGACGCCGTGGACCACGAGGACGCCGCGGTACGTGCCCGCGGGCGTGCCCTTCGGCGGCTTGACGCGGATCCAGAACGGCTGGTTCTGTCCCGCCGCGACGGGACACGCCCCCTCCTGCGGCAGCAGCGGGTCGGGCCAGGCCGCCCGGCAGCCGGCCTCGTCCGTGGGCTGGGAGACCTTCACATAGCCCACGCGGAGGATGTCGATCTGCGCGCCGGCGGGCATCGACGCGCCTTCGGCGTCCTTCAGGCCGCCCGGCGCCAGCGCGACGGAGACGTCTCGCAGCGCGTGCTGCGGGCGGACGACGAGCTGGACCGCCTCGGCCTCGTTCGCGGCCGTCTTCACCAGCAGTTCGTCGACCGCAGTCGTCGGCCGCGCGCGGCCGCGCGGAATCTTCCAGCCGCTCGACGCGCGCCACACGTTCAGCTCGTTGTTCTCGACGAACCGCTCGCCGTAGCCCTCGTCGAAGAACTTCGGTGCGGGCAGGGCGCAGACCTCGCGGCCGGACACCTCGTCGACGAAGGCCGTCGAACCGACCATCGACACGGACGGTCCGTCGAACGCGGCTTCGAACGCGTAGTTGTAGATCTGCAGCGAACAGGGCTTGTCGCCGCGGAAACGGACGAAGAGTTCCCGCGCCGGCAGAAGCCCGGACGGGAGGTCCGCCTCGAACGTGTCGGACCGCGCGATGCGCGCGAGGGAGGTCCACGCCCGGCCGTCCGCGGACACCTCGACCTCGGCGGAACCCGCGGCGTAGTAGCCGCAGGACACCAGCACGCGGCCCTTCTTCCAGGTGCGGGACGGGAGGACGTGGCGGTAGACGACGGTCTCGCCGGCGCCCAGGCACCAGCGCGAGGTGTTGAAATGCGCGCCGGCGGCGACAAGCGGACGCGCGTGGTTGCGCGCCGGAGAACTGAACTGCGTCGCGAAGACGTAGTCGTTCCCGTCAATCTGCTCGCCGGATCCGAGGACGAGCTCCCCCGCGGACTTGTAGACTGGACGGACGGGCGTCAGCGCCACGTCGTCGAACAGGACCTCGCCCGCGAGCATCCACTGCCCGAGATGGAGGCGCGTCGAGCCGAGGCCGGGCGGCGTGCGGAAGACGTACTGCTGGCGGTCGCCGTCCGCTTCCGTCGCACCGAGGTCCACGTTGACATGGTCCGTGCCCGTCACGACGCAGCCCGAACCGCGTCCGCGCATCCAGACGGAGAACGCGTAGCAGCGATCGGGCTCGAGGGCGAACGCGTCGGAGCGCCAGCGGGCGTCCGTCGAACCGTCGCCCGTCACCCGGATGGCGGCCGAATCGTCCTGCCCGCCCTTCGGCGTCCAGGCGGCCCGCGCCGGCTCGGACGCCGTCCAGCCGACGGGACGCCCGCCGGAAGCCGCGGAGAAGTCCGCGTTGGGAATGGAGACGGACGCGGCGGCGGCGAGGGACGCCGCCACCGCGGGCAGGAACGGAGCGAGTCTGTTCACGGAACGGACGCCCCTGTTTCGGAGGTTGAGGGATGTTGAGATCATAGGAGGATATTATCCTCTATTTCCACGGACTTTGCAACCGCCTCGTAAGGTGCGTCCTGCCAGGCCTGCAGGCTGTCGCAGGCCGCGGCCGCGTCACCTGGGACGACTGCATCGTAGTCGTCGTCCGCCTCCTCCCCGATCAGGGCGATCGCCTGCGGCGTCAACGGGGCGGGAGCCCCGGCGCCGGCCGTTCGGAGCAGGAGGGCCCCGAGGCCGAGGACCAGGGCCAGGGAGGCCGCCAGGGCAAGGAGAACCGGTCGCCCCGGACGACGCCACCGGACAGGATTCTCGCGGACCGCCATTCGGCGGATGGCCGCCAGCTCGGCGGGGTCCAGGCGGAGTCCGGCTTCCAGACCGGCCTTGACCGCGTTCAGGAAAGCAAGGTCGCGTTCTTCCTCGTGGTTCATGTCCATCTCCCCAGGCGTTTCCTCATCTGCGCCGACGCGGCGCGCATCCAGCCGAGGGCCGTGCCCATCGGAACGCCGAGCTGATCGGCGATTTCATTGAACGAAAGCCCGGCCTCGACACGCAGCAGCAACACCTGCCGCGGGCCCGGCGGCAGGTCGCGCACGGCGTTCCGGATCTCCTCCGCGGACGCCCGCGCTGCCAGCTCGCCGACCGTTCCCGGACGTTCGTCGGGCAGGTCCTCCAGTGGCGTCTCCCCGTCTTCGGCGGGAATGTCGAGGCTGACCGTCGGCAGCTCCCGGCGATGGCGGTCGACGACGGCGGAACGCGCGATGCGCGCCAGATAGGCGCGCACGCTGCCGCCGCGGTACGTGCCCGCGGACCGGATCACCCGCACCCAGACCTCCTGGAATGCATCCTCGGCGTCGGACGCCCCCGGGAGGAGTCCGCGCAGCAGGGCCTTGAGCCACACCGCGTGCCGGGAGACGAGCGCCGAGAGGGATTCGACGTCCCCCCGGCGCGCATAGGCCTCCAGAAGCTGGGCGTCGTCGGGCATCACATCTCCGACGCGGGCTTTTCGGCGGACGGCTTGCCCTCGTCGCGCGGGCCGCGACGGCGGCCGGGACGATCGCCATGCGGACGCTTCCCGGGCGCACCCTCGGCGCGCGGCTGGCGGGGGCCGTTCTTCCCGCGCATCGACTTGACAAGTTCGAGCCCCTGCTTGATCTGCTCGGGCGTGAGAATCGTCCGCACCGCGATGACGCGGCGCGTCTGCGTCTTGGCGATTTCCTTGCGCAGCTCGAAGACCTCGTCGATCGCGGCCATGACGGCCGCCTCGTCGATCTTCTCGGCCTCGAGGAGCTCGAACTGCTTCTTCATCGCCTCGCCGACCTTCTTCTGCAGCTCGGCCGACTGCTCGCGCCCCGCCTTCGCGGCCGCGTCGATCTTCTCGCGCTGCTCCTGGGTGATGCCGAGCTTCTCGGCCATCTTCGGATTGGCGACCATCCGCTCGAGCGGCGCCATCCCGGGATGCGGGCCGCCATGGCGCGGACGGGGGCCGCTTTCGCGGGGGGCCTGGGCGAAGGCGGCGCCGACGAGGGCGACCGCGACCATCATCATCAGTTTCTTCATTTCCGATCTTCCTTTCGTTTCACGTGGTGAGGCGCCATGCGGCGCCTACATAGGTATAGACGCAGGAGGAGCGGAAATTATTGTGGGAAAATGAAAAAAGTTTTCAGAAGTCGTGGCGCGTCGCGATGGGGCGGGACGGGCCGCGCGCGCACGCCGCGGGGGACAGTCCCTCGCGATAGATGACGGCCGGCACGTCGAGGCTGGATTTTTCGCCGTTCATGCCGCGTTTTGCAAGATACGGCAGATTGAAGAGGTAGACGCCCTTCGCGCCCTGCGCCTGGAACGAGCCGGCGACGAAGCGGTAGGTCTCGGGCGTCATGCTGACCTCGCGTCGGCCGCCGGGTTCGTCGTAGACGCCGTCGATGCCGGGCAGCACCGTCACGCGCGGGTTCGCGGCCGCGAGGCGGGCGATCCACTTCCCGACGGCGATGCCGGTGTCGACCTTGTAGAAACTGTGCGGGACGACGAGGTCCACGAGCCCTTCGCGGGCCCAGGCCTCCGCGTCGAGTCCGACGCCCTGCGCCACGTCGGGGTCCCAGGGCACGCGCGCGCCGAGCGCGATGCGGCGGCCGCGACGCGCGCCGATTTCGTCGAGCAGGCGGCGCGTGTCGCGCATGAAGGAGGTGATGAAGTGCGCATCCTCGCGTTCGTGGCCGGGACGGAGGTTGCGCCCCCAGCGCATCCAGTCGAGCTCGAGCCCGTCCGCATCCCAGCGTTCGGCGATCTCCTTCACCTGGGCGAAGGCGTAGTCCCTCACCTCCCGCTGCGCGAAGTCGAGGCAGCGGTGCGCCCAGTCGCCGGATGTCGAATGCGGCACGCGCCAGAGGTCCGCGCGCGTCCTGCAGAACGTCGTGTTGCGGAAATAGTTCGACTGGGTCGACCAGTGGACGTCGTTCATGCGCATCGAGATCCACGGCGAAATGCCCTTCGCGCGGCAGCGCGGCACCCACACGGCATACGGATCGATGCCGGCGTCGCGGAGCCTCTTCGCGTTCACGCACCAGACGTTGTTCGTCGCGCCCTTGTTGTCCGGCTCGTCCAGCCCCGCCCAGATCGGCTCCCAGGTCTTCGAGTCGTAGCTCGCGCGCTGGCCGTTGACGCAGAGGAAGAGGTGGGTGACCCGCCCCTGCGCCATCGCGTCGACATAGGCCTCGAGCGCCGGCTTCGTCATGCGCGCGGCGTCCAGCTTGAAGTAGTGGTCGTTGTCCTCGTTGACGACGAGCAGCGGACCCGCAGGGCCCTCGAAGAGCGCCATGAGGGCGTCCGCGAAGTAGCCGAGGGATTCGGCGTCCGGATGGTTGATGTCGTTCGTGAGGTGCGTGATGTAGGGCACGCCCTCGCGCCAGAGGTGCCCCCAGCGGCGGGACGCATCCGCGACGGCGAGGCCGTTCCGCGCCGCAAAGCGGCGGAGGGACTTCGTGAAGCCGCGCGGGTCGTCGTCGCAGTCCTTCATCGACTTGAGGTTGTTCCAGTCGGGCCGCGCGTAGTGCGGCGTGCAGATGATCCACTCGAATCCGCGCGCGCGGAAGTCCTTCAGCACGCGCCCGTAGACGCGGCCGACCTTCTCGTCGTTGTCGAGGTAGGCGTCGTTGATGAACTCGGAGATCACGAGATCGGGCTTCGGCGTGCAGCCGAGGACGCAGTCCTCCCAGGAATGCGGCCGCCCCTTCCCCTGGCGGAGGAAGGCCTCGACGGTCCGGCCGCCCCACCCCTCCGTGACGAGCGTGACCTTCGCCTGCGGGAACTTCGCGCGCAGGCGGCGCACGAACTGCTCCTGCCAGCGGTTCTCGCGCGGCAGGTACGCGCAGTCGGTGACGCTGTCGCCCCAGGCGAGGATCGTGACGGGCTCGCCCGCGACGAGCTTCGCGTAGGTCTTCGGACACTTCACGGCCGCGGTGCACGGGAGGTCGGTCCCGCCGGGCGGCGTGAACGTCTCCTCGAGGACCGGGAAGAGGTCGGCGTCCGCCAGGCGCGTCTGGCCGCCGTGGACGAACACCGTGCCGACGGCCCGTTCGCCCGCGGCCAGCGCCGGCCGGCGCGGCAGGCAGAGCGCGGGCCGGCCGGCCTGCAGGCGAAGTCCGCCGTCCGCGGTCGCGACGACCGAATCCAGCCGGCGCTGCGCGACGCGGTAGCTGACGAGGACCGTCCCCCCCTCCCCGATGCGCCCGCCGGGGAGGCGGCTGAGACAGCCCCAGTCGGGCTGCACGCGGTAGTCCCTGTCGCGTTCGAGTCGCGTGCCGTCGACGAGCCGCACGGAGAGCGTGTCGAGATCGAGCGCGCCGTTCACGGAGATGCCGTACGAGCGGAGCGCGGACGGAATCACGCCGCGCGCGTAGCCGGGCTGCTTCGCATTGAAGAGCGGCAGCACGAGGCGCTCGTCCGCCACCGCGACGACATCGGCCGGCGCGACCGCGAACGTCGCCCGGTTCGTGCCGTACGAGACGGCGACGGACCAGTCGCCGGCGGGCTTCATCACGGCAGGCGCCGCGACGGCGCGGGGGCCGGACAGCAGGAGCGCGCCCAGCAGGCCGGTAAATGCGGGGATGGTCAGGTTGAGGCTCATGTCACGTTCTCCGTTGAAAGGCTCACTTCATGCCGCGCGCGCGGCGGATTTCGTCCCAGGCGGCGTTGACGCGCGCCATCTGCTCGTTCGCCTTCGCGAGCAGGTCCTCGGGAAGCCCCTGGGCGCGCAGAAGGTCCGGGTGTAGCTTCTTCGCCTTCTCGCGATAGGCCTTCCGCACATCGGCATCGGACGCGTCGGGGCGGATGCCGAGGATGTCGTAGGGGGACGTCGACGGGGTCGAGGAGGCGCTCCGGCGCGACCGTCCCTGGCCGCCGACGTGCCGCCGGTACTGCTCGGCGTAGGCGCTCGTGCGCACCCCGAGGTGGATCGGGATGCGCGCGAGGATTTCGCGCTCCACGTCCGAGACGACGCCGTCCGCGCACGCGAGGTCCCAGAGGATGTCGTAGAAGAGCTCGCGCACGGCGTGGCTCCGCACGACGGAGGCGAAGGCGTCCGCATAGTCGTAGATCGTGTGCCCGTCGAGCTTCGCGGTGCGGAAGGCGCGGATGCAGAAGGCGCGCTTCTCCCGGTCCAGGCCCAGCCGGACGAACGCGCGCTCGCCGGCGGCGATCTCGGTCTCGTCGACGAGCCCGTCGGCCTTCGAAAGCTTGGCGAGCATCGCGCCGACGGCCGTGAGGAAGATGACCTCCTTCTCCTCGACGCCGCGTCCGTCCGACGCGTCGGACGCTCCGCGGGCGCGGGATGCGGCGCCCCGGTTCGACTTCGCCTGCTGCTCCAGGAATTCCTGGAGGCAGCTGCCGAGAACCGCGCCGGCGATGCCGCCCAGCACGCCCCCGAACTGCCGGCCACAGAAGAAACCGGCTATGCTACCGATCCAACCCATTCCACCTCCGATTTAAGCATCGAGCTTGTAGGAGCGACATTATACCACGAACGGACGGGATGCGGCGCCGGCGGGCACGGTCACTCCGCGTCGGCGAGGGCTTCGAGACGGTCGGCGACGTAGACCATGCAGTTGACCCAGTCGCTGCCCTTCCGGCTGTCGAAGTAGGTCGGGATCGTGCCGTCCGCGCGCTGGTGGCGCGTGATGTTGTCCGCAAGCGCCTTCCCCTTCGCCAGCAGCAGAGGGTCCTTCGTGACCCTGTAGGCGGACGCGTAGGCGCCGATCATGTCCCCCATCGAGGCGTCGATCGGCGTGTAGTACTCGTACTGCTCGAGGGCGGTCGGCATCTTCCAGTGCTTCCAGTCCATGTGGTGGACCGGGTCGCTCCAGACGGTGAACTGGTCCTCGCACCAGGCGACGATCTCGCGCGCGAGCTCCACGTTCCCGCCCTTCGCGAAGAGGCGGTTCGCGGTGTCGACGGGCGCGCCCTTCTGCAGGTTCCTGTAGGGTGGCAGCGGGTCGACGTCCTCGAACTGGCCGTCCCAGTTCCAGTTGACGCAGGGGCCCTTCAGCAGGAAGCCGAGCGCGCGGTCCGCGCAGTCGGAGAAGGCCTTGTCGCCGGAGACCTGCGCCGCGACGTCGAGCATGCGGAAGACGTAGCGGCCAGGCACGAGGCGGTTCGCGCGGACGGGCTTCCCGTCCTTCTCGAAGACCTTGAGCGGCCAGGTTCCGTCCGCCTCCTGGATCCTCACGAACGTGCGGGCGATGTTCAGCGCCGCGTCGCGGTACTTCGCGTCTCCCGTCGCCTCGGCGAGGTCGAAGTAGGCGTTCGCCGCGTGGGTCGGATAGCTGAGCATGTTCTGGCCGCGCCACTGCACGGCCGGGGCGCGGCGGTCGCCCCAGTAGGTCGGCGGACAGTGCGCGAGCGGCGCGCCCGCGGGCTGGCTCTGCGCGATCATCCAGTCCGCCATCTTCCGCGCGAGCGCGAGCGCCCGCGCCGCGTCCTTCGGCTCGTACTTCGCGTGGCGGACGAGCGCGCGGATCATCGAGGAGAGGATCTTCGCGGGATAGCAGTAGAGGTCGTAGCCCTTCGGCGGATCGTCGTTCGTCGCCCAGGCCTGGACGTGCGGCAGGTTGAAGACGGACGCGTAGACGCGCCTGGCCGCCGCGCGGTAGTCGGTCTTCGCCGGGGCGTAGGGTCCCTTGAAGACGGCGGCGCGGTAGAACTTCCGCTCGCCCGCGACGCCGACGGACGTCCCGTCCGCGGCCATGCCCTCGGCCTTCACCGTGTAGTAGGCGGGCGCGAGGCTGTTCCAGACATCCGCCTTCAGCGGGGTCCATGGCTCGGGAACCGTCCAGGCGACGGGCGCCCCCTGCTCGGGGGTCAGCGTGAAGCGGTAGCTCGCGGCGCCGGCGACGTTCGTGAACGAGAAGGCCGGCGGATGGATGAACGCGCGGGCGTGGCCGTTCCAGAACGGCGCCTTCCCGGGCACGCCGGGCCGGATCGGCACGAGGGCCTCGCGGCGGGCCTGCGCGTTGAGCGCGGTCCAGTCGGGCTGGGCGAATGCGCGAGCGACAATGAACGCGGAAAGGGAGGCGAAGAGAAGGCTTTTCATGGAATACTCCTATCGG
>JAEDMN010000192.1 GCA_016302985.1 Kiritimatiellia bacterium
CGCCCCCGAGAACCAGAAGCGCGTCCGGTTTACCGCCGGGCGCGCTTTTGGTATAATCCAGATCCAGGTCAGGGGTCTCGGTCGGAGGTCTGGGCCCGTCGTGTTGCGCAAGTAAGGACAATTCAATGAAGCATCCGGTTTCCGTCTGTTCCTGGTCGTTCCAGAAGCCGATCCGGGACGTGGCCGAGGAGATGGCCCGCCTCGACGTCCGTCACGTGCACCTGGCGCTGCAGCCGTTCCTGGAGGGCGACGCCCGCCACGGCCACGCCGAGGACGCGCGGACGCGCGGCTACGTGGAGGGCCTGATCGACGCCGGCGCGTGGACCGTCAGCGCGGCGATGCTCTCCTTCCCCTACGAGGACTACACGACGCCCGCCACGATCCGGAAGACCGGCGGCATCGTCCCCGATGCGCACTGGGAGGCGAACCGGAAGCTGATCCGCGAAGCCGCGGCCCTGGCGAAGCAGTTCCGCACGCCGTATCTCACGCTGCACGCCGGCTATCTGGACGAGAAGGACGCGGCCGCCGTGGCGAAGTTCACCGACCGCGTGAAGTTCCTCGCGGACGTCTGCGGCGAGAACGGCCTGCAGCTGCTGCTCGAGACGGGGCAGGAGACGGCGGACGACCTCGTGCGCTTCCTCGGCACGGTGAAGGGCGTGGGCGTGAACTTCGATCCCGCGAACATGCTGCTCTACGGCATGGGCGACCCCGTCGCCGCCGTGACGAAGCTCGCGCCGTGGATCCGCCACGTGCATGCGAAGGACGCCCTGCCGTCCCCGCAGCCCGGCGTCGCCTGGGGCGAGGAGGTGCCGTGGGGCGAAGGCCGCGTGAACGCGGCCGCGTTCCTGGCGGCCCTCGACCGGGCCGGCTACGCCGGCGCGATCGCGGTCGAACGCGAGGGCGGCGCGTCCCGCGCCGCGGACATCGCCCGGGCGGTCAAGCGCCTCCGCGCGAGCTGATTTTCCAAGAGACTTGCAAGACGAGACATTTTGAAAGGTAGTGAGACGATGACGTTGTTCGAAGAGCTGACGGCGCGTGGCCTGGTGCAGACGGTGACGGACCCCGAAATCGAGAAGATGCTGGAGACGCCGCAGACGATCTACTGCGGCTTCGACCCCTCCGCGAACTCCCTGCAGGCCGGCAACCTGGTCTCGATCATCATGCTCCGCCGCCTGCAGCTGAAGGGCCACAAGGTGATCGCCCTCGTCGGCGGCGCCACGGGCCTCATCGGCGACCCGAGCGGCAAGAGCGCGGAGCGCAACATGCTCACGCTCGATCAGGTCGCGGAGAACAAGCGCGGCATCCGCGAGAACCTCTCCCGCGTCCTCGACTTCGACGGCCCCAACGCGGCCATCATGGTGGACAACTACGACTGGTACTCGGGCCTCTCCGCCATCGCGTTCCTGCGCGACGTCGCGATCAACTTCCGCGTGCCGCAGATGCTTGCGAAGGAGAGCGTGAAGAAGCGCCTCGAGGCGAGCGAGGGCGCGCTCACGTTCACCGAGTTCAGCTACCAGATCCTCCAGGGCAACGACTTCCTGCACCTCTACGACACGTACGGCTGCACGATGGAGGTCGGCGGCGCCGACCAGTGGGGCAACATCACCGCGGGCACGGACCTCGTCCACAAGATGCGCGGCAAGACCGCGTTCGGCCTGACCTTCCCGCTCCTCCTCGACGGCTCCGGGAAGAAGTTCGGCAAGAGCGAGGGCAATGCCATGTTCATGAGCGCGGAGAAGACCTCCGTGTACGACTGGTACCAGTTCTTCCTGCGCAGCGCGGACGAGGACGTCATCCGCTACCTCAAGGTGTTCTCGATGCGCTCCCTCGACGAGATCGCGGAGCTCGAGAAGCAGATGAAGGCGAACCCCGAGGCGCGCATCCCGCAGAAGGCGCTCGCCGAGGAGCTCACGCGCCTTGTGCACGGCGAGGAGGGCCTCAAGGCCGCGCAGGGCGCGACCCAGACGCTTTTCGGCGGCGACATCTCCGGCAAGAGCGCGGACGAGCTGACGACGATCTTCAAGGACGTCAAGAGCGCCGAGATGGCGAAGGCCGACATCGTCGGCAAGCCCGTGACCGCGGTCGCGGCGGCGGCCGGCATGTTCAAGTCGAACGGCGAGGCGCGCCGCATGGCGCAGCAGGGCGGCCTCTCGCTCAACGGCGCGAAGGCGGGCCCGGACCGCGTGTTCGCGGACGCCGACCTGGTCGACGGCCGCGTCGCGGTGCTCCGCAGCGGCAAGAAGAACTACTTCCTCGTGAAGGTCGTCGCCTGAAGCCGACCGACATCTTCGATCTGGACGGCACGCTGGTCGACGACATCGGCTACCACATCCAGGCCTGGCACGCGTTCTCCCGCGCGCACGGCCACGAGTCCACCGGCGCGGACTGCGTCGTCGGCACCTTCTGCGGCTGGAGATCGCCATGGGCCTGATGCGCCTCGCGAGCGACTTCCTCCGGATCGGCCCGCACTACTGGAACTGGTTCGCCTGGAAGCTGGCGAACCGCCACAACATGACGGCCCCCGTCAACGTCTTCGACCACGCGAAGGTGACGGTCGGGAAGGGCAGCTACGGCGGACTCGAGGTCTTCTTCTTCGGCACGCCGGGCGAGCGCGTGGAGATCGGGAACTACGTCTCGATCGGCCCGCACGTGACGTTCCTCGCCGGCGGCGAGCACCGTCTCGACTGCGCGACGACCTATCCGTTCCGCGCGTACGGCGCGGGCGAGGTGGAGGCCGTCAGCCGCGGGCCGATCGTCGTGAAGGACGACGCCTGGATCGGCCTCGGCGCGAAGATCCTCTCCGGCGTGACGATCGGCCAGGGCGCGGTGGTCGCGGCCGGCGCCGTGGTCGTGCGCGACGTCCCCCCGTACGCGGTCGTGGGCGGCGTGCCCGCGAAGCTCATCCGCTGGCGCTTCCCCGAGGCGGTCCGGACGAAGCTCGCGGCGATCGACTGGTCCGCGATGACGCCGGAGAAGGCCCTCGCCGCGCGCGCGGCGCTCTCGACGCCCGTCACCGGGGACAACGTGGACGAACTCGTCGCGCGGATCACGGCATGAACGCGTTCGGACATGTGCGCGCGCGCCTTGGCGACTACTGGTGGTATTCGGCGCTCCTGTTTGTCGCCCTGCGGGTCGGCGATCTGATCAACGCCTTCATTGGACTCTGGCTGGTGCCGCGTTTCGTGCCGGCCGAAGACCTGGGCGCGGTCCTGCCGCTGACCCAGTTCGCCGCCATGCTCGCGCTGCCGATGTCGGTCTTCGCGATGACGTTCCAGAAGCATCTCAACGTCCTCTCCGTCCAGGAGAAATCCGGCCAGATGACTTCGCTTCTCCGAAGCGTGTTCGTCGCGATGGGCGCGTTGGTGCTGGTCGGCATGTTCGTCTCGTGGTTGACGATGGAGCCCGTGCTCGAGCGCCTTCGGGTGGAGAGGGGCTCGCTTGGCATGCTTGTCATCGCCTCCGGCCTGATCGCGGCGACCGTTCCCGTCTACCAGAACGCCCTGCAGGCGATGAGACGTTTTCGGGCGCTGACGGTGATGAGTCTGCTGGGGGCGCCGATCCGCCTGGTCGTGCTGGTGGCGCTGCTGCCGTTCCGCGCGCTCTCGGCCTACTTCTCGGCGCAGACGGCGACCGGCATCTGGAGCATTGGCTGCTGCGTGTTCTCGCTGCGCAGGGAGATTGTCGGCACGGGGCCGCGCGAGACGTACTGGACGCGCGAGAACGTCCGGTCCTTCTGCCGCTATGGCGCTCTGGTTGCGCTGTACTATCTTTCGGGACTGGCGTTTTTCGTCGAGGCGCTGGTCATCCGTCAACGTCTTCCCGCCGGTGAGTCCGCGGACTACTACATGCTGTCGCGGTTTGCGGAGATGGGAACCTTCCTCGGCGCCACGCTCCTCTCGGTGGCATTCCCCTTTGTCTCGGAATCGGACGTAGAGGGACGGAATGCACGCACGTTGGTCAGCCGGTCGGTCGCCGGCACGCTCGCCTTCGGCTCGCTGGTGGCTCTGGTCTTCGTCTTTGCGGGAGGGCCGCTCCTGTCGCTCTTCCCGGGCGGCGGACGGCTCGCGGAATCCGGTCTCTCTCTCGCGTTCCTCACCGTCATCCTGACGCTGGGCGCCGCGGCCAACCTGCGCGTCGTCTGCGAGATTGCAGCGGACCGCTTCGGGTTCCTGTGGTGGTTTCTCCCGCTCCACGCGGTCTACGCGGGTGTGCTGCTGTTTATCACGGGCTATGGCTATTTTACGGCCTGGCTTCCGGCTGCAGCCGTCGAGCTGATCCAGCGCATCAACGGGCATGGGCTTTCCTGGATGCTCGTCGCGATGTTCGTCTTCAATCTGTTCAAGCTCGTGCTGTCTCTGGCCCGCCGGTGAGGTGCATCACGACGGCCGCCACGTCTTCCAGCGGGAGCTCCGCCGCGGGGGCGTGGCCGGGCGCGCGGAGGATCCTGAATGCGTCTCCGTGCGCGAAGTCTCCCGAGTAGGGCATGTAGGTGTCGTAGTGCGCGTAGCGGCCGAGCAGGATGGTGCCGGGCGTGCGTAGCGCGCAGGCCACGTGGGCGAAGCCGCTGTCGACGCCGACGAAGAGCCGGGCGCCCTGAATGACCCGCGCGACCTGCTGCAGGCTCCGTCTGCCCGTGAAGTCGATGTAGCGGGGCGAGTTGGAACGAATCGTCCGCGGCATGCCGATCTCGATGACGCCCAGCCCCTTGCCGAGGACGAGTTCGGCGAGTCGGTTCCATTTCTCGTCCGTCCAGTCCCGCTTCGGGTCCGTTGAACGGCAATGGAAGACGACGTAGGGACCGTCGGACGGGACGGGCGAGGCGACGCCCTGTGCGAAGTGGAAGACCGAAGCCTCCTCCTGCATGGGGAGCCCCGCGCAGCGCGAGAAGGCGTTGAGCAGCGTGCCGAGATTGTAGTAGGTGAAGAAATTGACGCGCGGGTTGCACGGGTTGCGGATGACGCGTCCCGTTTTGGTGCAGGCGACGCCGTCCATGTGGCAGTTCACCGCGACGGCTGCGCCGTTCCGGGTCTTCTCGAGAAAGATGTCGTATCCTTCGGAAAGCGTGCCGACGGAGATGACCTCGTCGATGAAGGGGGCTGCAGCGATGATTTCGCGGAAGGCGTCGCGCACGATCCAGTGGATCCGGCAGCGCGGCGCGAGCTGCCGGACGGCACGGCCGACCGGTTCGCACGACAGCACGTCGCCCATCGCCTCGGCGGCGAGGATGTACACGTCCGGGTTCTCGATGCCGCGTGCGCGGAACTTCTCGATCTGGTCGCGCACGAACGTCGTGTTCGCGGTCCGGGCGATCTCCGCGAGTTCCGCCGAACCCGGCTGCGGTGTCACCATCGAGACGGCCAGCCGCTCAAGCCCGAGGCTTCGTTTCAAACCGTTCAACCAGGTTGTGTGGCGGTGGAGGAACCGGACCGCGCGGAGCAGGACGTCGCGCAACGGGGTGGGGGTGCGAGAACGGGGCGAATCGGAGTTCATGGCGTGGCGGAACGTGGCACGGACGGGACGAGGTCGTCCGTCCAGGGGATGTGCAGGGTGGAGTAGTCTCCGGTGAACAGGAGGTTCGTGCCGACTCCGGCGGCTTCCGCGGCCTGGATGTCGCGGGGCTTGTCGCCGATCGAGATGGAGGCGGCCATGTCGATGCCGTGGCGATCGCGGGCCTTGAGGAAGAGTCCGGGGTTCGGCTTCCGGTCGGGACCGTCGAGAAGGGGGCAGTGGAGCACGTCCGTCAGGACGACGCCTTCGCGTGCGAAGGCGTCCATCATGTGGCGCGTGAGGGTGTTGTAGGCTTCTTCGGTGAAATACCCGCGGGCGATCCCCGACTGGTTCGTGACCACGATGATGGCATAGCCGTGGTCTCTCGCCTGGCGGCAGACGTCGAAAATGCCGTCGATGAACACGAAGCGCGACGGTTCATGCACGTAGCCGTAGTCGACGTTGATCGTCCCGTCGCGGTCGAGGAAGAGGGCCTTCACGTCACGCCTTCATCTTCCTGGCGAGAGCGGTCGTCGAATAGCCCTCGACGCGGTCGAGGACGACGGCCCGCCCGCCGTACGCGGCGACGAAGCGTCCCTCGGGCCACTTCTCGAGCGGATAGCCCTCCTTGGCGATGACGTC
>JAEDMN010000193.1 GCA_016302985.1 Kiritimatiellia bacterium
ATGTACGGGAACTGGATCAGCGGAGGCACCGCGGACCAGGCGCACGGTTTTGAAATCGAATCGTTCCGGATCGTCGGACGTTAGGGGAGAAAGTCATGGACAAGTCGTCGATCGCCCTCGCCGGGCTCGTGCTGCTGGGGTGCGCCGCGCAGGCGCGTCCTGTCTGGCGGGCGCCTGCGCCCGACGCGCAGAGCGCCGTCACGAAGCTTGCGGACGGCACGTCGCTGCGCGTGGACGTGCTCGCGGAGAACCTGTTCCGCGTGCGAAAGAGCTGGACGAACGACGCGCAGGGCGTGATCTGGACCGAAAGCGGCATGAACCGCTACGGCATCCTGAAGGCGAACTGGGCGCCCGTGCCGTTCTCCCGCGACGGAAACGCCGTCAAGACGTCCGCCGCGACGGTCTCGGTCGATCCCGCCGCCGGTACGCTGAAGGTGAAGTCCCATGTCTCCGACGCCGACTTCACCGTCGTGCCGCGGACCGTCGGGAAGGGCTTCGCGATCTCGTTCTCGCTGGCGAAGGACGAGCGGATCTACGGTTTCGGCGACTCGGGACGCGACAACGTCATGCGCCGCGGCCACCGCTTCGACCTCTGGATCCGCAACAACCTCTGCAACATCCCGATCCCGATGGCCGTGAGCCGGAAGGGCTGGGGCCTGCTGCTGAACAGCACGTGGCGCAACGCCTTCGACTGTGGCGCGAAGGATCCCGACGCGCTGATCCTGGAGGCGAACGAGGGCGACGTGGACTTCTACGTGTTCACGGGGCGGGACTACCGCGCGCTGCTCGACGTCTACACGCGGCTGAGCGGACGTCCCGCGCTGCTGCCGGTCTGGGGCTACGGCTTCACCTACGTCTGCAACCAGAACATCGACCAGTGGAACCTCGTGAACGAGGCGATGCAGTTCCGCGACCGCGACCTGCCGTGCGACGTGATCGGTCTCGAGCCGGGCTGGATGGAGAAGTTCTACGACAACACCGTGAACAAGGAGTGGAACAGCCAGCGCTTCCACTTCCCGTACTGGGCGCCGAAGGGCGGGCACACGTTCATCGGCGCGCTGAAGCGCATCGGGTTCAAGCTCTCCCTCTGGCTCTGCTGCGACTACGATCTCACGCGCTACGAGGAGCAGTGCGCGGCCGGACAGGCGAAGAAGAGCGGCCGGCAGATCGAGGTCGCCGAGGGCGTCACGGAGACGTGGGAGGACGACCGCATCGGCACCGGCTCCGCGGAGGCGGCGGCCGACAAGGCGAAGACGAAGAGGCGGTCCGTGCACAAGGGCGCGATGTACGACCGCCTCTACTGCCCCGAAAACGACTATCCCGAGGGCATGCTGCCGTGGTTCGAGCATCTCAAGAAGTTCGTCGACCAGGGCGCGCAGTGCTTCAAACTCGACGGCTGCAACCAGTTCGGCGAGCATCCGACCCGCAAGTGGGCGAACGGCATGAGCGACGAGGAGATGCACAACCTCTACGCCGACGTCTACGACAAGCAGATGGCGCGCGGCTTCGAGGACTACACCGGGAAGCGGTCCATGGTCTACTCCGCGGGCGGCTACGCGGGCGTGCAGCAGTTCGTCGCCACCTGGGCGGGCGACACGGGCGGCGGCCCGAAGCCGCTCGCCTCGCTGCTGAACCTGGGCATCTCCGGCCACTCCAACCAGAGCTGCGACATGTCCATCCGCGACATCCAGTCCCTGCACTTCGGCTTCCTCCAGACCTGGAGCCAGCAGAACAACTGGGACTACTGGCAGCAGCCGTGGATCGACCCGCCCGAGAAGGTCGCGGTCTTCCGCGCCTACGACCAGCTGCGCTACCGCCTGCTGCCGTACATCTACACGGCCGCCGCGGAGGCTGCGCGCACGGGCTGGCCCGTGATGCGCGCGCTGCCGTTCGTCTACCCGGACGAGCCGGCGTACGACACGTGCGTGACGACGTACATGTTCGGACCGGACCTCCTGGTGAGCGCGTTCACGAAGGAGATCTCGATCCCCGCCGGCACCTGGTACGACTGGCGCACGGGCGCGGAGGTGAAGGGCCCCTGCACGCGCCCCGTGACGGTCACGGACGACTGGGGCGGGTCGCTCTACGTGCGCGCCGGCGCGGTGATTCCGATGTGGCCGAAGAAGGGCCATGTCGAGAAGGGCTGGAGCGAGGAGGTCGAACTGCATGTCTGGCCGGGACCGGACGGCACGGGCTGGCTCTACGAGGACGACGGCACGTCCCTCGAGTATCGTGCCGGCAAGGGCGCGTTGACGGCGCTCGTCCTGAAGGACGGGAAGCTCTCCGTCGGACCGCGCACGGGCGTCTACGCCGGGATGCCGGCGACGCGGCGCATGAAGGCCGTCTACCACCAGGCGAATTCGACGGAGACGGCGGAAGTTGACCTGGGCGATGTCGGAGCCGACGGCTGGTCCGGGAAGTAAAGGAGGACGAGGATGAACAGACGGGAGTTTCTGAAGGGTGCGGCGGTCATGGGCATGGGCGCCACCGCGTGGGGATGCGCGCTGCGGCGCGGGCTCGAGGATCCGCGCGTGGGGAAGGCCTGGGACGGCTGGCGGCCGGGCCATTTCCAGATCCACGTGATCTACACGGGCGTGGCGGAGTCCCTGTTCCTCGTCTTCCCCGACGGGACGACGATGCTGCTCGACTGCGGCGACCATCCGGCCTGCAAACGCGGCAAGCTCGCCGTGCCGATCCTGCCCGACCAGTCCCGTCACGCGGGCGAGTGGGTCGCGCGCTACGTGCTGCGCGCCAATCCGCACGGGCGCGACGTCGACTACATGATGCTCTCGCACTACCATTCCGACCATGGCGGCCAGCTCAAGTTCAACGCCGGCGACGCGCCGAACGGAAAGTACAAGCTCAGCGGCTTCGGCCAGGCGATGGAGTACCTGACGTTCCGTCGCGCGATCGACCGGGCCTGGCCGACGTTCGACGATCCGCTGCCGATGCCGGACTCCTACGACAGCGGCATCATCGTGCAGATGCGCGAGGTGTACCGCGAACTCGAGCGCCGCGGCACGAAGGTTGAGCGCTTCCGCCTCGAGAAGGGCAGCGACCAGATCCGTCCGCTGCGCGGCGACGCGCCGGACTTCCGCGTCGTGCCGCTCTGCGCGAACGGGCGCATCCTGCACCCCGACGGCCACGTCGAGGACGTGATGAAGCCGCTCATCGAGGCGCGGAAGCTGAAGAGCGTCAACGAGAACACGCTGTCCCTTGGCATGCGCTTCGAGTATGGTCCGTTCCGCTTCTACACGGCGGGCGACTACTCCCACCACCAGGTGCTGCCCGACGGCTCCGTCTTCGAGGCGGAGGCCGCGATGGCGCGCGTGTGCGGGCCCTGCCAGGTCGCGAAGGTGGACCACCACGGGCACCATTCGATGCCGCCCGCGCTCGTGCAGGCGCTGCGCAGCCGCGTCTACGTCGCCTGCATCTGGGACCAGCTGCACATGACGCGCGACACGATGCGCAACCTCGACAACGCGCGGAACTACCCGGGCGAGCGTCTGATCTTCCCCTGCATCTTCCCGAAGGAGCGCCAGCTCGAGGACCAGGCCGAGCCCTGGCTGCCGCACGTGGAGCCCACGACCTTCGACGGCGCCCATGTCGTCGTCGACGTGCCGCCGGGCGGGAAGACGTATGCGCTCTATGCGCTCGAGGCGCGTGACGAGTCCATGAAGGTGCGGGCGGCCTACCACTTCGACAGCGAGGAAGCCTGACCCTTGGCTGAGTCGTGAACATGAAAGACCATTCCATCATCCCGGTGCGCGCATGGCCGACCTGAATCCAGAGCAGCAGGCGGCCGTCGAGACGACGGAGGGGTACGTGCGCGTGGTCGCGGGCGCCGGCAGTGGCAAGACCCGCGCCCTCGCGCACCGCTTCGCCTATCTCGTGCAGGCGCTCGGCGTGCTGCCGGCGCACATCCTCTGCGTCACGTTCTCGAACAAGTCGGCGCACGAGATGCGCCAGCGCATCCGCGCCCTCACGGGCGACAACGACACGGGCCTCGTCAACACGTTCCACGGGTTCTGCGCCGGCGTGCTGCGCGAGGACGTGCATGCCGTCGGCTATCCGCAGAACTTTCCCATCCTCGACAACTCGGACATCGACCAGATCCTGCGCGGCATCTACGAGGAGCGCGGCCTCACCATGCGCGACATGACGTTCGCGAAGGCGCGCGACATGTTCGAGATCCGCAAGACGCTCGAGGAGCCGCAGTACTGCCATGACCTGGTGCACCTGCCCCTCGAGGCGCTCAAGCGCCGCTACGACCAGGCGACGGCGGTCGTCGACATCCTCTTCTACGGCTACCTCTACAGGCAGAAGCGCTGCTTCGCGCTCGACTACAACGACCTCATCCTGTTCACGCTGATGATCTTCGACGAGCGGCCCGAGATCCGCCGGAAGTGGCAGGAACGGCTCGAGTACGTGATGATCGACGAGTTCCAGGACATCGATCCCCTGCAGTACCGGCTGATGGAGGTGCTGGCGGCGCACCACGGCAACCTCTTCGTGGTCGGCGACCCGGACCAGACGATCTACACCTGGCGCGGCGCGAACGTGAAGTACCTGCTCGAGTTCGACCGGCGCTTCCCGGGCACGAAGACGATTGTGATGAACCGGAACTACCGGTCCACGCCCGAGATCCTCGCGGTCGTCAACTCGCTGATCGGAAAGAACACGCTCCGCATGCGCAAGGATCTCGTCGCGCAGAAGGGAGGCGGACCGCGCGTGCTCTGCCGGCAGGGCGCGAAGGCGGACGACGAGGCGGCCTGGATCGCCGCGCGGATGCGGTCGCTCCATGCGGACGGCGTCCCCTATGCCGACATGGCCGTCCTCTACCGCGCGCACTACGTCACGCGCGAGCTCGAGACCGCGCTCCAGAAGGCGGAGGTCCCCTACGCAATCTACAGCGGCGTCCAGTTCTACGACCGCGAGGAGGTGAAGGACGCGCTCTCCTACCTGCGCCTCGCCTACTCGCGCGACGATCTCGCCTTCCTGCGCGTCGCGAACAAGCCGAAGCGCAACCTCGGTGCGCGCCGCATGGCGTTCCTCAAGGAACGCGCGGACGAGAACGGGCGCCCCCTCTACGAGACGCTGAAGACGAGCCTCGCCGCCGACATCTTCAAGGGCACGAAGGCGCGCGAGCTCGTCGACCTCGTCGAACGCCACCAGGCCGCCGCGGGAACGGCCTCCGAGACGCTGGCGGCGCTGCTCGACGAAAGCGGCTACGAGGCGATGCTCCGCACGGAAGGGGCCCAGCAGCGGCTGGACAACCTCTCCGAACTCAAGAACGGCGTCCGCCAGTACGAGGAGGCCTGCGGCGAGGAGTGCGGCGTCGGCGACTATCTCGCGCATGCCGCGCTCTTCACGAACCGCGACGCGGACACCGGTTCCGCCGACCGGGTGAAGCTGATGACCGTGCACACGGCGAAGGGCCTCGAGTTCCCGTACGTCTTCCTCTGCTCGCTCAACGAGGGCGTCTTCCCGGCCCGCAAGACCGAGACCCGCGAGCAGATGGAGGAGGAGCGCCGCCTCGCCTTCGTCGCGATGACGCGCGCGGAGCAGGCCCTCTACCTGACGACGACGGGTGGCCGCGCCTTCGACGGGGCGCCGCGGTTCCCGTCCCGCTTCCTGCTGGACATCGACCCCGCCGCCTTCGACTACGAGACGCCGCCGCGCAGGGATCTGCTGGAGATGGTGCGTCTCAAGGTCGCCTGCGAGCAGCCCGCGCCCGCGGCGGAGAGCCTGCCCGCCGTCGGCGCCCGGGTCGCGCACAAGGTCTTCGGGGCCGGGACCGTCGAGGCGTGCGACGCGGGGAAGGGGACGTGCCGCGTCAAGTTCGACGGCCTTCCGACCGCGCGCTGGCTGGCGGCCTCGGTGCTGTCGGGCGAAGTGTGAAGCGCGAACCGCGCGTCACGCTTCGCGTTTCACTCTGAACGCGGAAGGCGGACGGCCGACGTGGCGCCGGAAGGCTGCGCCGAGGTGGCTGGCGTCGCAGAAGCCGCAGGCGAGGGCGATCTGCTCCTGCGACAGCGCCGTGGTGGCGAGCAGGGTCTGCGCGCTTGGGTTGCGCGCCGGCCCCCGGCGCGCGTGGTCAAGTCGGGAACTTGAGAACAGGA
>JAEDMN010000194.1 GCA_016302985.1 Kiritimatiellia bacterium
CGTCTCGGTCTGCATCCAGAAGGCGCTCCACCAGCCCGGCATCTTCTGCAGGCGGAACCGGGCCTCGTAGTAGCCGTACCGATGGAGGAACTTCGCCGGCCGGCACCACGGTACCCGCCGCCGCGCCCTGTGCCCACAGTACAACCGCCATCGCGGCGCACACCATCCCCATCCTGCCCCTTCCAACTCCTCCGTGTTTGGTTGAAACCCCATTATTCCGTCTTCGTCTCCGCCGGACTCATCCGCCGTGCCGGCACCTGATTTCGGCGAGGATCTCCGCGTCCGCCGGGCACCAGGCGAGGGTGTCGATCTCGGACGGGAGGATCCACTTCGCGTCGACATGCTCGAGCAGTGTCAGCGTGCCGGAGGCGATGCGCGCGTTGAAGAGCGTCAGGCGGATGTGGATGTCGGGATATTCGTGGTCGACGGCCATGAAGACGTCGTCCACGGCAAGCCCGACGGCCAGCTCCTCGCGGCATTCGCGCACGAGGGCGTCCGCCTTCGTCTCGCCGGGCTCGACCTTGCCGCCGACGAACTCCCATAGCAAACCCCGCGCTTTGGACGCGGGGCGCTGGCAGGCCAGGAAGCGCGGGCCGTCCCACACGAGGGCGGCCACGACCTCCACGATCTTCGCTTCGGACATCGCGTGGCTCAGCCCTTCGCCAGCAGCGCGGCGAGGCGGTCGGATTCCTCCCGCGTGACCTTGCCGCTGCGCATCTTGCGCGTGTAGTGGCAGTAGAGCCCCAGGTCGGTCGAGACCAGCGCCATGTCGATGAGATAGACCAGCACCAGCCACTTGTCCTGCAGCCAGGTCAGTCCCTCGGGAATCGGGCAGACGAGCTTGGAGGCGATGCCGCAGACGTAGCCGACGAGGATGATGATCATGAACATCGGGCTCTTGCCCGCCACGCCCTTCCCGCTGTGCCCCGCCTTGTAGGTGCGGATGATCGAGAACGGCCACGAGAAGCCGAATCCGGCCAGCATCAGGAAGAAGAAGGCCTGCGACAGATAGTGGAGTTCCTGGGGTGTCATTTCACGTGTCCCTTACGTTGTCAGTCGTTGGCGCCGTACACCTTCTCGGCGTGGAGGAGGGTGGCCTTGAGATAGTGACGGTTCATCTGGGCGATGTTGCGCGTGGAGATGTTCTTCGGGCAGGCGGCCTCGCAGGCGCGCACGTTCGTGCAGTTGCCGAAGCCCTCCTTGTCCATCTGCTTCACCATCGAGAGGACGCGGCGGTCGGCCTCGACCCGTCCCTGCGGGAGGCTGGCCAGGTGGCCGACCTTCGCGGAGGTGAAGAGCATGGCGGACGCGTTCGGGCACGCCGCGACGCAGGCGCCGCAGCCGATGCAGGCAGCGGCGTCGAACGCGCGGTCGGCCTCGTCCTTCGGGACGGGCGTCACGGCCGCGTCCGGCGCGGCGCCCGTGTTCACGCTCACGTAGCCGCCCGCCTGGATCAGGCGGTCGAGCGCGCCGCGGTCGATGACGCAGTCGCGCACGATCGGGAACGCGGCGGAGCGGAACGGCTCGACGGTGATCGTCGCGCCGTCCTTGAAGAGGCGCATGTGCAGCTGGCAGGTCGTCGTGCCGTGGTCGCGTCCGTGCGGCACGCCGTCGATCACGAGCGAGCACGTGCCGCAGATGCCCTCGCGGCAGTCGTGGTCGAACGCGATCGGCTCCTCGCCGCGCTTCATGCGCGTCTCGTTCATCACGTCGAGCATCTCCAGGAGGGACATGTCGGGCGAGATGTCCTTCACCTCGCAGGTCTCGAAGTGCCCCTTCGAGGCGGCGTCCTTCTGCCGCCACATCTTGACGGTGACGTTCATTACTTGTAGCTCCTTGTCGCAAGATGGACGTTTTCGAACGCGAGGGGCTCCTTCGAGAGTTCGGGCTTCACGCCGTCGCCCCGGTACTCCCACGCGCCCACGTAGCAGAACTTCTCGTCGTCGCGCTTCGCCTCGCCCTCGGGGGTCTGGCTCTCCTCGCGGAAATGGCCGCCACAGGACTCCTCGCGGTGCAGCGCATCGAGCGCGAGCACCTCGGCGAACTCGAGAAAATCGGCCACGCGGCCGGCGCTCTCGAGGTTCTGGTTGAAGGACTGCGCGTCGCCCAGCACGTTGACGTCGTGCCAGAACTCGTCGCGCAGCGCCGGAATCTCGGCGAGCGCCTTCTCGAGGCTGGCCTTGCTGCGGGCCATGCCGACGTTCTCCCACATGATGTTGCCGAGCGCGCGGTGGAACTCGCGCACCGTGCGGTGGCCCTTGACCGAGAGCAGCTTTCCGATCTTCTCGTCCGCCTGCTGCACGCACGCGCGGAACTCGGAGGCGTCCGTGGACACCTTCGGGAGCGCCGTGGAGGCGAAGTAGCCACCCAGCGTGTAGGGGATGACGAAATAGCCGTCAGAGAGGCCCTGCATGAGCGCGGAGGCGCCCAGGCGGTTCGCGCCGTGGTCGGAGAAGTTGGCCTCGCCGAGCACGAAGCAGCCGGGGATGGTGCTCATCAGGTTGTAGTCGACCCAGAGGCCGCCCATCGTGTAGTGGATGGCCGGGAAGATGCGCATCGGCTGGCGATAGGGATCCTCGCCGGTGATCTTCTCGTACATCTGGAAGAGGTTCCCGTACTTGGCGGAGACGCCCGAGACGCCCATGCGCCTGATCGCGTCCGCGAAATCCAGGTACACCGCGAGCTTCGTGTCGCCCACGCCCATGCCGGCATCGCAGACCTGCTTGGCGTTGCGACTCGCGACGTCGCGCGGGACGAGGTTGCCGAAGCTGGGATACTTCTCCTCGAGGTAGTAGTAGCGCTCGCTCTCGGGAATGTCCTGCGGCGCGCGCGCGTCGCCCTTCTTCCGCGGCACCCAGATGCGCCCGTCGTTGCGCAGCGACTCGCTCATCAGCGTGAGCTTCGACTGCAGGTCGCCGTGGCGCGGGATGCAGGTCGGATGGATCTGCGTGTAGCAGGGGTTCGCGAACAGCGCGCCGCGCTTGTAGGCGCGGAAGGCCGCCGTGACGTTCGAGCTCTGGGCGTTCGTCGAAAGGTAGTAGACGTTGCCGTAGCCGCCCGTGCAGAGGCAGACCGCGTCCGCCGCGTGCGTCTCGAGCGCGCCGGTGACGAGGTTGCGCACCACGATGCCGCGCGCCTTGCCGTCGATGACGACGAGGTCGAGCATCTCGCAGCGCGGATGCATCTCGATCCGGCCGGCGGCGACCTGGCGCATCATCGCCTGGTACGCGCCGAGCAGCAGCTGCTGGCCCGTCTGGCCGCGCGCGTAGAACGTGCGGGAGACCTGGGCGCCGCCGAAGGAGCGGTTGTCGAGCTGGCCGCCGTATTCGCGGCCGAACGGCACGCCCTGCGCGACGCACTGGTCGATGATGCGGTTGGAGTTCTCGGCCAGACGGTAGACGTTCGCCTCGCGGGCGCGGAAGTCGCCGCCCTTCATGGTGTCGTAGAAGAGGCGGTAGACGCTGTCGCCGTCGTTGCGGTAGTTCTTCGCTGCGTTGATGCCACCCTGGGCCGCGATGGAGTGCGCGCGGCGCGGGGAGTCCTGCACGCAGAAGCTCTTCACGTTGTAGCCAAGTTCGGCCAGCGTGGCCGCCGCGCTGCCGCCGGCCAGGCCGGTACCGACCACGATGACGGTGAACTTGCGCTTGTTCGCGGGATTGACGAGCTTCAGTTCGCGCTGGTAGCGCGTCCACTTCTCCTCGATGGGGCCGGAGGGGATCTTCGAATCAAGTGTCATGGCGCCTCCCTCACTTCGCGAGCTTTGCCTGCAGGACCGCCTGCGCGGCCTGCGCCTTCTGGATCTGCGCCTTCGTGGCGTCCGTCTTCGTCAGCGCGAACGTACCGACCGCCGTGCCCACGAAGCCGGCGGAGAGCGCCGCGGCCGCGAGCATGCCCGCCGCAGTCAAAGCTGGCGTCCACTTCGGATGCTCCACGCCGAACGTGCGGCAGATGGAAGGCAGCGCGTGGAAGAGGTGCGCGCCGATCGCCAGGAGTGCGAGCACGTACAGCCCCATGTAGACGGGATTGCCGAAGAAGAGCACCGTCGTGAGCCACATGTCGCGGATCAGGTCGCCCTTCGCGTCCACGTAGAGGTAGTGCGTGCCGAACTTGAAGACGGCCAGGTGCAGCACGGCGAACAACAGGATCGCGGACCCCGTCAGGTACATCGTGTACGAGGCCGGCGTCGCGGACCCCACGTGCGCGTTCACCGCGTACCGGCATTTCCCGCGCGCCTTGAGGTTCTCCAGCTTGAGCTTCGTCGCGACGCAGACATGGTACAGGAAGATGCCCACGAGCCCCGCCTCGACGAACCAGATCAGCGGCTTCATGCCGGTGAGGAACTTCGTATAGGCGTTGTAGGCGGCCTGCGCCGCCGCCGCGTCGAGGTTGAGCAGCTGCAGGTTGCCGAGCAGGTGGCCGGCCAGAAAGCCGACCAGCCCGAGTCCGGCGACGCCCATCGTCTGCTTCTTGCCGATGGACGACTTCAGATAGTCAGGAAACCACATGGCGTCTCCTCAGCGCTCGAAGGCGCGATGGGCGATGTCGCGGCGGTGGAAGGCCCCGTCGAAGGAAATGAGGTCCACGGCCTTGTAGGCGGTGTCCACGGCCTCGCGCAGCGTCGCGCCCATGCCGGTCACGCTCAGCACGCGGCCGCCGGCGGTCACCGTCGCGCCGTCCTGCGCCTTCGTGCCGCAGTGGAACACGATCGCGTTCGGCACCTCCGCGGCCTTGTCCAGGCCGGACAGGGCCTTGCCCTTCTCGTAGCTGCCCGGATACCCGCCGGAGGCGACGATCACCGTCGCGGCCACCTCGGGCTTCACGACGACGTCGGAATCCTTCAGACAGCCGTTCGCGACATTGAGCAGGGTCTGCGCGAAGTTGCCGCCGAGACGGACGAGCACGGCCTCCGTCTCGGGATCGCCGAAGCGCGCGTTGAACTCGACCACGTTCACGGCCGAGCCGCTGAGCGCCGTCTTGCCGCCGGGAGGAGTGATCATCAGGCCGGCGTAGAGCACGCCGCGGTAGACGATGCCGCGCTTCTTCAGTTCGCGGACGACGGGGAGGATGATGCGCGCCTTGATGTCGGGCAGCATCGCGTCCGTCACCACCGGCGCAGGCGAGTAGGCGCCCATGCCGCCCGTGTTCGGGCCCTTGTCGCCATCGAAGACGCGCTTGTGGTCCTGCGAGCTCGGCAGGAGGACGGCGTTCTCGCCGTCAACGAGCGCGAGGATCGAGCACTCCTCGCCATGGAGGAACTCCTCGACGAGCACTTCCGCGCCCGCGGCGCCGAACTTGTTGTCGACGAGCATGTCGTCGATCGCGGCCTCGGCCTGCTCCGTCGTCTCCGCGACGATCACGCCCTTGCCGGCCGCAAGACCGTCCGCCTTGATCACGACGGGGAGGCCGTACTCGGGCAGCGCGGCCTTGGCGGCCTCCGCGTCCGTGAACGTCTTCGCGCGGCCGGTCGGCACGCCTGCCGCGTCCATGATCTCCTTCGCGAAGCGCTTGGACCCCTCCATGCGGGCGCCGGCCTGGACGGGGCCGAACGCCTTCACGCCGATTTTCTGGAGCGCGTCGACGAGGCCCTTGCAGAGCGGCGCCTCGGGACCCACCACGACGAGATCCGGCTTGTTCGCCTCGGCCCAGGCCACGACTCCCGAAACATCCTCCGCTCCAATGGCAAGATTCGTGGCCAGCGCAGTGGTGCCGGCGTTTCCAGGCGCGCAAAAGAGTTCATGCTTCTCCGTGTCCTGAGCCAGACGCCACGTGATGGCGTGCTCGCGCCCGCCGCTGCCAACAACCAGAATCTTCATGTCGCTAGACCTCCAGATTGGGGGATGAAAATGAATCTATTTAGTATACCATAAACGGACTGGATTCTCTACCCCAGATGCCTGAATATTGGGCTAGAATGGAATCTTTCGTCTGAATGTACGTTTAGCGGACACAAGAACGCCTGAGTTCGGAAGGTAGCCTGAATACGCTCGCAAAAACGGAAACGCGGGCCTCCGGAAGGAAGCCCGCGCAACCGCGTCGGTCAGACGAATAAAAAGAAAAAAGCCGGCGGCGCCCTACTCTCGCACGGACGAGTTCCGCACTACC
>JAEDMN010000195.1 GCA_016302985.1 Kiritimatiellia bacterium
TCCGCCTCTGATGCAATTTCGCCTCTTGGTCTGAATCCGAAAGGAAGTGCGCCTGCAACCGTGAGCTGACTTGCGTCAGCGTCCCGTTTTCAGGCGCTGTTTGCTATCTTACCCGGCCATCAGAACGCGAACGCCATGCCCACGTCGGCGTTTCCCCTCTTGCGCTCCTAGCCGAGGCGTAGCCGGACGCCGGGGAGCGACCGGTCGCCCGCCCCGCGCGGCGGCAGGCGGAGCGCCTCGCCGTCGATGACGAGGCGGCCCCCGTCAAAGCGGCAGGCGTGCGTGATCTCCCGCCCCGTCCCGCCGTCCGCCAGATCGCAGGCGTAGACGCGGCGCGGACACGACGGCGGGATGCGCACGGACACGGACGCGAACGTGCCGAAGACGGCAAGCGGCACGTCCGGCGCCAGATCCGCGTCGAGCGCAACGGAGGCCAACGGCGTGTGGAAGCCCTTCTCGACCGAGAGGCGCGGCAACGCGCCAACCGTCAGGGCGCCGTTCGGGTTGCGCGAAGCGAGGACAAAGGGCACGTCGCCCCCCTGCGGCGCGACGGCCGGCAGGGGCAGGCCGCGCGCCACGACGGCCGGCGCGCGCTGCTCGATCGTGCGCCCGAAGACCGGCGTCCACCACGTGCAGCCGGGCGCGAACAGCCAGCGGTCCGTCAGCACGGCCTCGGATGTCAACGTCCTGAGCCCGCTCTGCGCCGTGAAGGCCGGCGCCGTGCGCTGCCACGCCACCGCCCGGGTCACCTCCGCCGCGCGGTCGCGCCGGTAGACGGGATCCTCCACGTCGGGCTTCGGCCAGGAGGGCGAGCGCATCACGCCCGCCGTGTGCCCGAGGCACGCGGCGATGTAGACGTTGTCCTCCACGTTGATGAACGCGCGCGAGCCGACGCGCTCGGCCATCTGTCCGTAGACGGCGGCGCGTTCGAGGTCGGTCGCGTTGTTGATCGGCGTGATCGTGTCGTAGATGCGGAAGACGTCGCTGAACGCGAGGACGTCCTCCGTCCGCGCGCGCAGGCGCGTCTCGAACGCCGGGTCGCCGAGGAGGCGGCCCGTGCCGGAGACGGACGTCCCCTTCCCGAACGAGACGCCGTTGAGCGGAACGTCCGGCGGGCAGCAATGCTCGATCTGGAGGCCGGGCGCATAGGCGGCGCGCAGCTCGCTCATCATCCGGCGGTAGGCGATCTCGCCGCCCCGCACGCCCCAATCGACCTTCCAGTAGGCGACGCCCGCCTCGGCGCTCGCCGCGAGCTTGCGCTTCAGCTCCTCGCGCAGCCGTTCTTCCGGGAACTTGTTCCGCCCGTTCTCCCCGAAGGCCTGACAGGCGATCCACAGGCCCGTGCCGCGCCAACCGCAGGCGCGGATGCGCGCGTCCAGCGCGCGCAGGCGCGCGGCCGGCGTGCCGGTGAAGGACGGGAACCGCCGCGCGTCGAGCACGCAGGAGGCGAAGGCGCCGATGTCCTTTCCGGGGGCGCAGCCGAACGGCACGTCCCAGCCGTCGTCCAGGACAAGGTACAGGTTCCCGCGCACGGACGGATACTGCGTATGCGCCCAGCCGTCCTTGCCGAAGAGCACCGCCTCCGTCAGGTTGTCCCGCACGCCGGGAAGCCCCTGGTCGCCCGGCACCGCCAGCACCCCGCTCTTCACGTTCGCGTCGACGAGGCGCGCCTGCGTCGCCCACGTACACCAGTAGTTCGGCGGCGCGGACGGGGCGCAGCGGTCCGCACGCAGCCCCGCGCACCCGCCCAGCGCGGCAAGGCCGCCGAAACCGGCGCATCCGCCCAGAAACGCCCGCCGGGTCGTCCGGCCGGCCTGTCCTTGCATCATCATCGTCTGTCCTCCATGTGTCGCCGCGCCGCCCGAAAGCTTGTAGTCGAACGGCTCGATCCACTTCCCGTCCGCGTCCTTCGGATGGAAGAAGCCCGTATCCGCCTTCCACAGGAATAGTAGGGACTCCTTCTGACATCAAGACTTTCTGACCTCATGCCCGTCACGGACGGGCACCCGCCTTCTGTGGCTGACCAGAGACGCCGTTCCAGACGCCCGTCACCCGCAACTCCTCGTCATACGGCGAGAGCGTGAAGACACGGTAGGACGCGCCGCCCGGTGCAACCTTTACGACCACGTGCCCGCCCATCGGCGGCAAATCGCGCCACCACGGCGCGCCCGCGTGCTCGACGCGCGAACGGTCGAAGACATAGGTGGGGAAGACCATGCGCGCGCCCGGATAGAGCGACCTGTCCGTGAGCGTCTCCATCTGCTGCGCCTGGAAATGGAACGGCTCCCAGACGTTGTCGACATAGACGGCCGCGCGGACGGCGCGCACGAACGCCGGCGGCATCGTCTCGCGCCAGCCGTGGTGATTCTCCTTGCAGACATCGACCGGGCCGACGACCGGGCCCAGCAAAGTCTCGTAATCCGTCCACGCGTCCGGCCCCGTCTTCCAGCCGCCATTGGCGTCGCCCGCCGAGCAGAAACGAAACGGCCCGTAGGAGATGACGACCCCCAGGCTGAGGAGATTCTGGTCAGGGTTGTGCCCACCGGCCTTCAGATGCGCCGCCGCAACATCGCGCGTCTCCGTGCCGCGCCCCGTCCACATGACGCCATTTGCGCACAGGTTCCGCACATGGAACAGTTTCGCGAACGCGCCGTTCGCGTCGTGCCGAAGCGCGATCTGGTCAAGCGCGCCCACGCGGAACGGCTCCTGAACCGTTCCGTCCCGTGCCTTCGCCCGCGCAACGAACGTCTCCATCATCTTCATGACCGGCGCCTCTTCGGTGCGGTACTTGCCGTGTTCGGGATACTCGTGGTCGAAGAACTGCCCGATGCGGAAGAACTCGCCGACCGTCGCCAGCCCGCTCGTCTTCCGTCCGTCCGCCGTGACATAGGCATACGTCGGATCGCCGCAGTGGTCGCTGTGCCAATGGGTGGCGATCATGTAGTCGATCCGCGTGGGATCGGGCGAGACGCGCCGGATGTACCGCGCCATCCATTCGCCGCCCGTGCGCGCGGCGGACGGGAGCTTCGGGATGACGTCGGACTGCGAGGACTTCGCCCAGTCGCCCGTGTCGCAGACGACGGTCGTGCCGTCGGGGAAGATCCAGAACTGGTTCTCGCCCGTGCCCGTGTAGACCGAATGAAGTTCGAGTTCGCCCTTCTGCCACGGCGGCAGACGACGGCCGACCGCCGGGTCATCCGGCGCGCGGACGATGCGCGGACGCTCCGCCGCGACCGCCGTCCGCGTCCATCCGCGCGGCAAGACGACCTTCTCCTTCAATTTGCCGCCTTCCCGCGTCCAGGAATACGACAGCTGTCCGTCCGGCGTCGGCACCGACAGGCTGGCGCGCGTCAGCCCGACGCCCTCTGGCGCGCGCAGCGTCACCCGCTTGGCGCGCAAGTCGACCGCGCGGACGCCCGCCGCGCAGCTCGCCAGGATGTTGGCCAGCGAACTGGCGTAGCCATGGCTACAGCTGTTCTTCCCCTCCGCCACCAGGCCCTCCCACAGCGTGCCCGTGCGGTCGGCCATGTGCAGGAACCATCCGCAGCAGTCCTCCAGGGCCTTTCGGTCAAGCCCCTGCCGCGCGAGGACGTTCAGCCGGAACATGATGCCGACGAACGTCTCGGACGGCGGCACGTCCGGATAGAGGCCCTTGGACACGCGCGCGGGGCCGAACTCGTACACGAGTTTCCGCCAGAGCTCGGGATGCGACTGCGGCGTCGCCACGGCGAAGTAGAAGGCGTAGTACTGGCACGTCTCCGTGTGATGTTCCGTGCGCACGAGCCGCCCGTCGGGCTGGCGCACGGCATTGTCGTGGAACCACGTGCCGTCCCAGCTCTGGCGGCGCACGGTCGCGCGCACGCGCGCGGCCTCTTCCGCGCAGGCGGGCAGCCCGTAGAGCGCGGCGACCTCGTCGAGCGCCTTCGCCCAGAGCATGTTCGACGGATAGTTCACGTCCTGCGCGAGCGACTGGGCCGCATCCCACGAGATGAAGCACCAGAACGGACTGTCGGACGGCAGCTTCTCCAAAAGGCCGTCCGCGTTCCTGAAGCCGCGCAGGGTCTCGACCTGCGACAGGACGCGCGCCTTCAGCGCATCCGCCGTCGCGCGGTCGCCCGTCTCGCGGACATAGTTCGCCAACTCGACGATGAACCACATCGACCAGTTCGGTATGATCGCGCCGCCGGTGCCGGGATAGAACGACGGAAGCCAGCCCTGCGGACAGCCCGGATAGGATTCCGCCTGCGCAACGCCCTCCATCGCCAGGCGCGCCATGCCGTTGTTCCCGGCCAGCAGACGGCTCGCCGCCGTCACGAACCACGTGTCGCAGCGCGCCGCGTTGCGCTCGCGGCTCGGGCAGTCCATCGGCATGTCCATCGTCGATTGCGCGCACGTCTCCTGCGCGGCGGCGAAGAGCCGCTCCAGCCGCGCATCGTCGCAAGAGAAGCGGGCGGCGTAAGGTTCGGGATTCTTGTACTCGCGCATCTCCACGCTCGACACGGTGGCCGCGCCTCCCGACATGAACGCATGGACATAGCGACACGCCGTCGCCTCGAACGCCTCCAGCTCGTAGGTGCCGGGCTGCGTCAGCTCCCAGACGGACACCATGGGGAAGCCGAAGCGCCGCAGGGGATCGGGCAGACCGTCGAGCAGCACCTCGTCCATCACGAGGAAGAGCGTCCCCGGCTCCGAACACGAGACCGTGCAGCGCACGAAGCCCGCGTCATCGAACCCAATGTCGAAGATCGCGCCCCGGCCCTTGGCGACGGCGGTGGGCGCACCGTCGTCCGCCTTCGCCGTGACGCGCACATCGCGAAGGCGCTTGAGCAAGTCCCAGCCGTCAACGGCAAGGGCCGGACGTTCCGGCGGCGTACGGTCGTCAAAGCCAAACGCCGTCTCCGAGATTCGGCGCGCGGCACGCATCAGGAACTCGGGATAGGGCGCAATCCGACGCTCGACCTTCAGCGTCGCGCACGGCGCCGGCTTCGCGCCCGCCACCGCGCGTGCCGTCCGCCAGTCCGTCCACGCGGGCGTCAGCCGATAGGCCTCGATGAACGGACGCTGGTTCGAGAGCGTGGAGACGTTGGCCAGGCGCGGCAGATCGACCGAGACGAAATCGCGCCCCGTCGCACAGAGCGTCCGCCCGCCCGCCGTCACCTCCGCCCGAAGGAATGCCGGCTGGACCGTGAAGCTGAGGGCCGCCCGGTTGAAGGCGCTGACCTCGACGGCAATCGCATTGCGCCCCATGCGCGCGACCGTATCCAGATTCCACTCGTCCAGACGGCAGACGCCATGGCCCGCGCGCACAGGACCACACCCGACAAAGCGACCGTTGACGTAGACGCGATAGAGGGTCGAGGCGGCGATGCGCAGCCGGGGCTTCTCGCCCGCCGCGACCGTGAAGTCCGAGCGGAACCCCACGAAGTCGTTGGGCCGCTCCGTGCGCCCTTCCGGCCAGACAGGCTGGGCCGACTGAAAGGCGGCCTCGCCCCGCGCCAAGGCCGCAAGACCAATCGCCACGAAGAAAACAGCCGCCCGCGCAAGCCGAAGCCGCCGAGCATTCCACGGGTCTTCCCGCCTCCTAAGCATCTGAACCTGAACCATCTGACAAGCCCTTTCACATTTTTGACGGACGTACTTTACCCTTATTCGCGCAAACGGGCAATCCAAGATTGCGCATTTTTTATATCAGATTTGCGCAAATCCTTCGCGGACAGGGGCTTCCGCATCCGCCCCGCCAGGCACTTGTCCTACATCCGCGATTATGGTACAGTACCGCCAAAATGGCAAAGAAAGAGAGAACGTTCCGCGTGGCCGTCGCCTTCCTGCCGTCAATGTCCACGCATCGGGAAATGGCGGACGGCGTCAGCCGCTTCGCGTCCGAACACGGCAACTGGCTTCTCCACACGATCGTGACGCGCCCGGACAACTCGACCGACCTTTCGTCCCTCGACCCTTCCGAGTTTGACGGCGCGATTGGCGACTTCGCGCTGCCGCCATTCAACCGGATCGTCGCCAACGGCGTCTCCATTCCGCTCGTCGTCGTCGATCCCGACCTCCTCGACT
>JAEDMN010000196.1 GCA_016302985.1 Kiritimatiellia bacterium
CTCCGGCCCCCGCGGCCGCTCCGGCGGCTCCTGCGAAGCCCGCGGCTCCGGCCCCGAAGGCCCCCGCCCCGGCTCCTGCGAAGCCCGCGGCTCCGGCTCCGAAGGCCCCCGCCGCGAAGTAACGCGTGGTCCGCATGCGGAACAGAACGCCCCGGGTTCGCCCGGGGCGCTTTCTTTTGCTATACTGGCGACATGAAAAAGATTTTCCTTCCCCTGTCCGTGGCGTTGGCCGCCGCGGCGATTGCCTTCCCGTCCTTCGCGAAGGATTTCCGTCCCCCGGCCGTTCCGCTGGTGAGCGTCGAGCCGCATTTCAGCGTGTGGAGCGCGGCGGACCATCTGTATGACCGCGAGACGACGCACTGGGCCGGCGCGGACCAGGCGATCTCGATCGTGCTCGAGGCCGACGGCGTGAAGTACCGTCTCTGCGGGCGCCGTTCGATGGAGGTCTCGCCGCTGCCGCAGACCGGCGTGCGCGTGCGCGCGAACGAGACGGTGTACACGTTCGGGAACGGAAAGCTGTCCGCCGAGGTGTGCTTCCTGACGCCCCGCCTGCCGGACGACAATCTGGACGTCTATTCGCGTCCCGTGACCTACGTGACGGTGAAGGTTGTCGGCGCGAAGGAATCGAAGATCGACCTGAAGGTCGCGAAGGCGATCGCCACGAACGACGACCGCGCGGAGGTTGTCGAGACGTCCGAGCAGGTCTACGGCGCGCCGGCGAAGGTCTATGCCCGCAAGGTCCAGAAGCCGTTCGACACGAAGGGCGACCGCAAGCGCGCGGACTGGGGCAGGGTCTGGGTGGCGGGCCCGTACGCCTACGCGGACGAGTCCATGACGATGTACATGCTCGCCTATGAGAACGGCGTGAGCGCGCGCTACTTCGGCGAGACGCTCGTCGACTGGTGGCAGCGCGACGGGAAGCCCTTCGCGCTGATGCTCGAGCAGGCGAAGCACGACTTCCGCGACCTGCGGGACCGTACGCGCGCCTTCGACGCGAGGCTCGCGGCGCGCGCCACGGAGATCGGCGGCGAGAAGTACGCGCGCATCGCCGAGCTCGCATGGCGCCAGAGCTTCGCCGCGTGCAAGTTCGTGAAGGGCCCGAAGGGCGAACCGTACATGTTCTCGAACGAGAACGGGTCCGGCGGCATGATCGGCACGGTGGACGTCCTCTACCCGCAGCTGCCGCATCTGCTGGTCGCGGGACCCGCCTTCGTGCGCGCCACGCTCGCGCCCGTGTGCGACTACGCGGCGAGCGACAAGTGGCCCTATCCCTACGCGCCGCACGACCTCGGCCTCTTCCCCGTCGCCGAGGGACAGTTCTACGGCATGAAGAAGGGCCAGAGCGTGGGTGGCGGGGACGACGATTCGTCCCGCATGCCCGTCGAGGAGTGCGGCAACATGCTCATCTCGCTCGGCGCGCTTGCGCATCGCGAGGGCAGCGCCGAATTCGCGTCCCGTTGGTGGTCCGAGGTGACGAAGTGGGCGCAGTACCTCGAGAAGGTCGGCTTCGACCCCGAGAACCAGCTCTGCACGGACGACTTCGCCGGCCATCTCGCCCACAACGCGAATCTCTCCGTCAAGACGATCGTCGCCCTCGCCTGCTACGCGAGGATGGCCGGGATGCGCGGCGAGAAGGACGTCGAGGCCCGCTACATGAAGATGGCGAAGGACATGGTGCCGCGCTGGATGCAGGCCGCGGCGGGCGGACGCGCCGGCTCGTTCCGCCTCGCGTTCGACCGTCCGGACAGCTGGAGCATGAAGTACAACCTCGTGTGGGACCGCGTGCTCGGCCTCGGCCTCTTCCCGGCCGAAGTCGCCGACCGCGAACTGAAGGCCTACCGCGAGCTGCAGCTCGCCTACGGCCTGCCGCTCGACAGCCGCAAGAACTACTCGAAGAACGACTGGCTCGTCTGGTGCGGCTGCCTCACCGGCCGCCGCGCCGACCTCGCGGCGCTCGTCGCCCCGCTCTACCGCTACCTGGACGAGACCCCGGACCGCACGCCGTTCGGCGACTGGTACGAGGCCGACTGCGCGCTCACCCGCAGTTTCGCCGCGCGCAGCGTGGTCGGCGGCGTCTTCATGCCGTTCCTCGTCACCTCCTGGCAGTAACACAGAAAGGATTCATGGAATGAACAGACGCGACTTCATGTTCGGCGCCGGATTCGGCGCGGTGGGCCTCGCCGCCTCGACGCCGGCGCGTGCGAAGGCCGAGACCGCGGGCGCGCGCGGCGACTCCCGCTTCAACGTGCGCGACTTCGGCGCGAAGGGCGACGGCAAGGCGTCCGACACCGAAGCGATCCAGCGCGCGATCGACGCCGCGGCCGCAGTGCAGGGCACGGTGTGGTTCCCCGCCGGAACCTACCGCTGCCATGACCTCAAGGCGCGCGCGCACATCACGCTGCTCGCGGACCCCGTGTGGATCTTCCAGGGCGCGAAGGCCGGTGCGGTGCTCGAACTCGACGACCCGAACGCGGCCTGTCTGCTGGACGTGACGGGCGCCTTCGGCGTGCACGTGCACGGCCTGCTGCTCGAGGGCATCCGCAAGACGCCGAAGCCCGTCCACGGCATCTTCCTGAACAACACCGAGAAGTGGAGTCACAAGGAGGACACCTTCGTCTTCGACGACATCAAGGTGCAGCACTTCTCCGGCCACGGCATCTACCTCAACCGCATCTGGCTCTTCATCATCCGCCACAGCCAGTGCTTCGGCAACGGCGGCGACGGCATGCGCATCCGCGGCTGGGACGGCTTCGTGACCGACAACCAGTTCTCCGCGAACGGGGGCAACGGCTTCGGCTGCGAGCAGGTCGGCGCGACCGTCATGTTCACGGCGAACCGCGTGGAGTGGAACAAGGGCTACGGCCTCTACCTCTGCGGCGGCGACGACTGGAACGTCACCGGCAACTCCTTCGACCGCAACTGGGGTGCCGGCCTCTGCTGCGAGGGCACGAGCACGCTGGCGGTGACGGGCAACGTCTTCCGCCGCTGCGGCAAGGACTCCAACCAGCTCGCCGAGGGCGAGAAGTCCTGCCAGGTGCGCCTCAAGGGCGTGCGCGGCCTCGCGATGACGGGCAACACCTGCCTCGCGGGACGCGACGACGGCGGGAAGGGGCTCTACACGCCGCAGGTCGGCTTCATCCTCGAGAAGCTCTCCTACTCGGTGATCTCGTCCAACACCCTCTACCGCGGCTTCATGCAGGAGATGGTCGTCGACCTGGGCGGCCACGGCGAAGGCTTCGTCCTCAAGGACAACGTCGGCTGTCCGATGAAGTGAGGCCGGCGCGCGCCGGTCACGTCCGCACCGTCACCTCGACGGTGTCCGGACCGGTCGGCGCGAACTCCCAGCGCGTCCGCGCGAGCTTCGCGAGGAAGCGCTCGTCGTGCGAGACGAGCAGCATCGCGCAGGGCGTGTCGACGAGCGCGTCCTCGAGGCATGCGATCGAAGGCAGGTCGAGATGGTTCGTGGGCTCGTCCAGCGCGATGAGGTGCGGCCCCCGCTCGACGCCCTGCGCAAGCAGGATCTTGCGGATTTCACCGGGGCTCGGCGTCGCGGACGCGAGCAGACGCCCGGGACGCGAACCGAGCCGCGAGACGAGCGTCATGACGCGCCCGAGCGGCGCGTCGTCCAGTTTCTTGACGGACGCGTGGATTTCCCGGGATTCCTCCGCGGAAATCTCCTGCGGAATGACGAGCAGGCGCTCCGGCGGCACGTTCGCCTGCGCGAGCACGTGCTTCAGCAGGGTTGACTTGCCGAGCCCGTTCGCGCCGACGAGCGCGACGCGGTCGTCCGGTCGCACCTGGAGCGGCGGGTAGTGGAGGGTGCGCCCGTCGCCGAGGTCGATGCGTCCGGGCGGCAGGTCCACCACGTAGTTGCGCGGGGAGCAGCCGGCGCCCTCGAGCCAGAAGCCCATCTCGTAGTCGACGCGGATGGACTTGTCGGGCGCCGCGAGCTTCGCGGCGCGCCTGCGCAGTTCGGCGGACTGGGAGAATCCCCAGCCGTCCTTGCCCTGCAGCTTCGCGACGCCGCGCATGAAGCGCCCGTCGTGGTCGTTGGCCGGCGGCTTCTTCTCCTTTAGCCGCTTCGTGCGGGCCGCGGACTGCTCGGCGGCCTCGCGGCGCTGCTGGGCGGCGGCGGCGAGGCGGCGGGCCTTGCCTGCGTTCGCGTCGTGCTGCTCGCGGGCGTGGGTTTGTTCGCGGCGGTCCTGCTCCATGCCCTGCGAGACGCCGCCGGGGCGCATCTGGATGCGCGGCGGGAAGATGAAGAGGCACTGCGAGCAGAGGGCGTCGAGGAACTCGCGGTCGTGCGAGACGAGCAGGCCGGCGCCGCGGAAGCGCTTCAGCGCCTCGAGCAGGATCCGCTTCGTCGCGCCGTCGAGGTGGTTCGTGGGTTCGTCGAGGGCGAGCACGTCGGGGGCGTGCCAGAGGGCGATCGCGATCTGCACGCGCTTGCGTTCGCCGTGGCTGAGCGTATCCCAGCGGTCCGCCCAGTCGTCGGAGATGCCGAGCAGGCGGCGGAGGTCCATTGCGGGGGCGTCCCAGCAGTTCATGAAGTCGTCCCACGCGTCCGGCGGGGCGTCCGTGCGCTGCACCGCGTACTGCGCGGTGCCGATCTGGCGGATGGCCCCCTCGGTGGGCTTCAGCGTGCCGGCGGCGAGTTTGAGCAGGGTGGTCTTGCCGGCCCCGTTCGCGCCGACGATGCCCGTCCAGCCGCCCTCGGGGAAGTGGGCGGTCACGTGCGCGAGCAGCGGATCCTGCATGCCCGGGTAGGCGAAGGAGACGTCGTCGAACTGGAGGAACCTGGCCATGGGGTCACCACTTCACCGGTTCGACGCCGTGGGCGCGCAGGTAGTCGTCCGCCTTGCGGAAATGCCCGCAGCCGAAAAAGCCGCGGTAGGCCGAGAGCGGCGAGGGGTGCGCGGTCTCGAGCACGAGATGGCGGGCGCGGTCGATGACGGCGCCCTTGCGCTGGGCGTAGGAGCCCCAGAGCATGAAGACGAGGTGTTCGCGGCGCTGGGCGAGCGCCTTCACGACGGCGTCGGTGAACGTCTCCCAACCCTTGCCCTGGTGGCTGCCCGCGCAGCCGGCGTCGACGGTCAGCGTCGCGTTGAGGAGCAGCACGCCCTGGTCGGCCCAGGCCGAGAGGTCCCCGTTGCGGTTCAGGAAGGGCGTGCCGTACTCGGCCTCGAGCTCCTTGTAGATGTTGAAGAGGGAGGGCGGCACGGCGACGCCGGGCTGGACCGAGAAGCAGAGGCCGTGGGCCTGGTTGGGTCCGTGGTAGGGGTCCTGGCCGAGGATGACGACCTTGACCTTGTCGAAGGGCGTGCGGTTGAACGCCTCGAAGATGAAGCGGCCGGGCGGGTAGACCGTCCCCTTGGCGTAGGCATTGCGCACGAACTGCGCAAGCGCCGCGAAATACGGGCTGTCGAACTGCTCCTGCAGGATGCCCCGCCACGATTCGTCGATCTTCACGTCCATGGCGCTAGTATAGCACACTTGCCGCGGTCCACCCGCCGTCAGGACCGGAGGTCGTCCACGGCCTCGACAAGGAAGCTGACGGGACGGAATCCATCGTTGCAGGAAAGGAGGGCGGAGTCGGGGTTCTTCATCCAGCCGCCGTAGAAGTCGCGCGCGCCGTGCGCCAGCGCCATCACGAACGGCTGCAGCGTGGACCAGGCCGAGGGACAGAGCCCGTCGGGCTTCGTCCAGGGATCCGCGACGTGGAAGACCTGGCCCTCCTCGAGGTCGCAGGCGTGTTCGATCGGGTTCTCGTACTTCGCGATCAGGTCCGCATGGCGGACCTTCCGCACGACCGTGATTCTGACTTTCCGCATCGACATCGCCTTGTCCTGTTTCCCATGACATCCCGCTGCGCCGCAGCTTGCGCGGGTAAGTATACCATGGCCGCGTTGAAGGCGTGGGGACGATGTGGTAGAATCGCGCCGTGAAGAAGACGGCGAAAGGGAGGCGGTTCTGGCTGTACCAGCTCGGACCCGACACGGCGTTGAGTGTCCGTTCGGTACCGCAGTGCTCCCGTCCTCCGGCGCGTTGCGTCCGTTCGGTGC
>JAEDMN010000197.1 GCA_016302985.1 Kiritimatiellia bacterium
TTGCGCGCCCGCGCTGAAGGACTGCCGCGTGCAGGGTCCGAGTTCCGCCTGCCGCCCTGGTCCCCGAAGACGGTCTTCACGGTCCCGTCCGCCGGCGACGCGCTGCTGCCGGACGGGAGCCAACCACTTCTCGATTTTCTTCTGACCCCGGCGGCTCGCAGGGGACTGCGACCCTACCGGAACTTCCGGTCGTAGAGAAGGGCGCCGTTCAGCACGACGAGCACGGACCCGACGTTGTGCACGAGCGCGCCCGTGACGGGGCCGAGCAGGCCGAGCATCGAGCAGACGATCGCCACCGCGTTGATCGTCATCGAGATCGAGATATTGACCTTGATGAGGCGGACGCAGGCGGCGGAGAGCCGCTTGAGGTAGGCGATCTTCGAAAGGTCGTCGCCGACGAGCGCGATGTCCGCCGCCTCGACCGCGATGTCGCTGCCCGCCCCGCCCATGGCGATGCCCACGTGCGCCGTCTTCAGGGCGACGGCGTCGTTCACGCCGTCCCCGACCATGCAGCAGCGCGCCCCCCGGCCCTGGAGCTCCTCGACCGCCGTCGCCTTCGCCTCCGGGAGCAGCTCGGCCTTGACCTGGGCGAGGCCGAGCTCGGAGGCGACGTGGGCCGCGGTGCGGGCGTTGTCGCCCGTGAGCAGGCAGGTCGAAAGGCCCGACGCCGCGAGGTCCGCGAGCGCGTCCTTCGCCGTGGGACGAACGGTGTCCGCCAGCGCGACGAAACCGCGCATCCGGCCGTCCACGCCCACGAGCACAACGGCCTTGCCTTCGCCGCGGAGGCGCGCGACCGCGTCCGCGAGGGCGGAATCCGCGGCGACGCCGTTCTCCGCCAGCCAGGCCTCCGTGCCGCAGCAGACGACATGTCTGTCCACGACGCCGCGCACGCCCCGTCCCGGCCGGGACGCGAAGTCCGTGGCGGGCGCGACCGCGCCGGCCTTCTCGCAGATGGCCCGGGCCAGCGGATGTTCGCTGGCCGCTTCCACCGCGGCGGCGAGGCGCAGCACGGCGTCGTCCGTCGCCGCGGCGACCGAAAGGACGCCCGTCGTGAGCGTGCCCGTCTTGTCGAAGCAGACCGTGTCGACGGCGCCCATGCGCTCGAGCGCCTCGCCGGACTTCACGATGACGCCGTACTTCGTGGCCTGGCCGATGGCGGCCATGATCGAGGTCGGGGTGGCCAGGGCGAGCGCGCAGGGGCAGAAGACGACGAGGATCGTCACGCCGCGCACGAGCGCGGTCTGCACGTCTCCGAGCGCCAGCCAGCAGACGCCGAAGGTGAGCAGGGCGAGTCCGAGCGAGACGGGCACGAGGATGGCGGCCCACTTGTCCGCGATGCGCTGCATCGGCGCCTTGCGGTGCTCCGCCTCCTTTACCAGGCGCACGAGCTTCTGGAGGGACGAATCGTCGCCGACCTTCGTGGCCGTGACCGTGAGCGCGCCGTAGCGGTTCACGGTGCCCGAGTAGACGGGATCGCCCACGGTCTTGTCGACGGGGAGGGATTCGCCCGTCAGGGTGCTCTGGTCGACGCTGGAGGAGCCTTCGAAGACCGTCCCGTCCACGGGAATCGTCTCGCCGGGCTTGACGAGCACGCCGTCCCCGACCTTGAGGTCCGCGACCGGGACGTCCCGGAAGAGCTCGCCGCGGGCGCGGCACTTCGGACAGGTCACGACGCGGTGCGCGACGACCGGCACGAGGTTCACGAGCGCGCGGAGGCCCTGCTTCGCGCGGCCGACCGTCCAGTCCTCCAGCTTCTCGCCGACCGCCATGATGAACGCGACCTCGCCGGCGGCGAAGTACTGCCCGATGCACAGGCAGGCGGCCATCGCGGACGTGATCAGCAGGCTCGAGCGGATCCGGCGCTCCAGGAACAGCGACCGGCAGGCGCCGACGAGCAGGGGGAGGCCGCAGAGCGCGACGGAGACGAGCGCCCAGTCGAAGTGGACGCCCTGCGCGCCCTGATGCGCGCACCCGCCGCCGAGCGTGAAGCTCGCGACGAGGGACGCGCCCGCCAGCGCGAGCGCCGGCAGGGAAGCGCAGATTCCGAGGATCCGTCCGAGAAGGGGGCGCTTCGAGCCCGTCCCGGCCTCATTCGCGCTGCTGCATCCGCCACCGCAACAACCCATTGTTCAACTCCTGCTTTTCTTCTTTTCGCGCGCCGGGGGCCGGCGCGCAACCCAGCAACACCCCGTTCGAGCGCTTAAACAGCTGAACCCCGTCAGGCCATCTTCGAGAAGTTCTCGAGCGCCTCGGCGAAGGACTCGATGGTCTCGTCGGCGTTGCCGCTTTCGATGCCATCGCGCACGCAGTGGCGCAGGTGGTTCTCGAGCACCATGAGCGAGATCTTGTGCAGCGCCCCGTTCACGGCGTTGAATTGCACGAGGATGTCCTCGCAGGGGGTGTCGCCCTCCAGCATCTTGCTGATGCCGTTGAGCTGTCCGATAAGCTTCTTCAGCCGTAGCTGAAGCACGGTCACGTCTTCCTTCTGTCTTGCCATCACGCGGTTCATCATACCATACCCCTGTAGGGTATTCAAGTACTTTACTTGACGGATTGCGGCACGCGATGGTAGACTGCGCGAACGCATGAAACACAACAGATGAGGTGCGAACCGAAAACTTTCCTTAACCGCATCCACTTCTGTCCTTCTATTCATCCACTACATAAGAATGCATACCATGATGGATTCGATCAACGCGCTCATCGACACGGTCAACGGCTACCTCTACGGCTACGTTCTCATCGCGCTGCTGGTGCTCGGCGGCCTCTATTTCACGGCCCGGCTCCAGTTCCTGCCGACGGCCCTGCTGAAGGAGGCCGTGCTCTCGCTCAGCGAGAAGAAGAAGAAGGACCACCAGGCGCTGTCGTCCTTCCAGGCCCTGATGGTCTCGACCGCGTCGCGCGTCGGGTCGGGCAACATCATCGGCGTGGCCGCGGCCGTGCTCGCGGGCGGTCCCGGCGCGGTGTTCTGGATGTGGCTCATCGCGGTCTTCGGCAGCGCGTCGGCGTTCGTCGAGAGCACGCTCGCGCAGATCTACAAGTGCCGGGACGCGAACGGCGCGTTCTACGGCGGCCCGGCCTACACGATCCGCAAGGCGTTCCGCGCGCCGGTCTTCGGCGGCGTCTTCGCCGGCTTCGTCATCCTCCTGTACATGGGCGGCTTCAACGCGCTGGCGTCCTTCAACACGACGGACTTCATCTGCAACTACATGCAGGGCGTCCCGCACGCGTCCGTCTACGTCGGCCTCGCGCTCGCGGCGCTCGCGGGCCTCGTGATCATGGGCGGCGGCCGCCTCATCTCCCGCGTCACGCAGTTCCTCGTGCCGGTCATGGCGGTCGGCTACATCGTGCTGGCGCTGGCGGTCATGGTACTGCACGTCCGCGACCTCCCGCACGTCGTCGCGGGCATCCTCGCACAGGCCTTCGACGTGAAGTCGGCCTTCGGCGGCTTCCTGGGGGCGGCGATCATGAACGGTATCAAGCGCGGGCTCTACTCGAACGAGGCCGGCGTGGGCTCGGCGCCGAACGCGGCCGCGTCCGCCCACGTGTCCCACCCGGTGAAGCAGGGCCTCGCGCAGCTGCTCTCCGTCTTCATCGACACGATCCTGATCTGCTCCGCGACGGCGTTCATCCTGCTCTGCTCGGGCGTCGACGCGGGGGCGTACAAGGCGGGCGCGGACAACACGCGCTTCCTCCAGGACTGCATGAGCGCCTCCTTCGGGGCGGGCGGGGGCGTGCTGCTCACCTGCGCGCTCGTCGTCTTCGCCTACACGACGCTCGTCGGCAACTACTTCTACGCCGAGCAGAGCGTGAAGTACTTCTATGCGGACGCCAACAAGAACAAGGCGTTCATGACGGGCTACCGGATCGTCGCAGTGCTCGTGATCTTCGCCGGCTCGCAGTTCAAGGCCGCCTTCGCCTGGAACATCTCCGACGTGATCATGGGCGTCATGGCGCTGATCAACATCCCCGTCTGCGTGATCCTCGGGAAGAAGGCCTACGTCGCGCTCTGGGACTACATGATCCAGCGCAACCAGGGGCGCAACCCCGTCTTCCATCCGGAGAAGCTGTACGGTTCGGCCGAGGGCATGGAATGCTGGACCGAGGCCCACGCGCCGGCGCGTCCCGCGCCCGTCGTCCCCGCCGCCGCCACGAAGTAGTCAATTCTGGGAGTCTGCGACATGCTGCACGTCATCGCCACGCCGATCGGGAACCTCGGGGACCTCTCCCCGCGCGGGCTCGAGGCCTTCAAAACCGCCACCCTCATCGCCTGCGAGGACACGCGCCGTACCTGGCAGCTGCTCACGCACTTCGGCATCCCGCGCCCCGAGATGGTCTCGTACCGCCAGGGCAACGAGGAGCGCCTCACGGCTCGGATCGTCGAGGCCGTGAAGGGCGGCGCCGAGGTCGCGCTCTGCTCGGACGGCGGATACCCCGGCATCTCGGACCCCGGCTACCGGCTCATCCGCACCTGCGCGCAGGAGGGCGTGCCCTACGACGTGATCCCCGGCGCGAGCGCGGTCAACGTCGCGCTGCTCATGAGCGGGCTCTCGACCTCCTCCTTCACGTTCCGCGGCTTCCCGCCGCGCGGACCCGGCGCGCTGCGCAACTGGTTCAGTGAAGACAAGGACAAGGAGCACACGCTCATCTGCTACGAGTCCCCGTTCCGCATCGCGGCGACGCTCGAGGCGGCGCTGGACGCCCTCGGGGACCGCGAGGCCGCAGTCTGCATCGAGCTCACCAAGCTGCACGAGCGCGTCTCGCGCGGCTACCTTTCGGACCTCGTCGCGGAGTACCGCGACGCGAAGGTGAAGGGCGAGGTCGCGCTCGTCATTGCGGGGAGCAACCCGAAGTTCCTGCGCCCAGCCGGCGCGTGAACGGTTTGCTGATTACGGGCGTGGGACTGAGGAGGGAATGACAGGGGGCTGAGGGAACTTCTTACCGTCGCCGCGCTGCTGGCGTCCGCCTGCGGACTCTGCGCCGGCATCACGTGGGAGACGCCGATGCTGGAGAAGGGGCTTGTCGTCCGAACCGACCCCGAGCACCCGAACGCGCCGCATCAGGAATATGAACGGACATGATCAACTGTATCGATGAAACTGTGTCAATAGGCGATGAACAATAAGGCCAACATTCGAAGACTGATAGCATGGGGGACTCTTGCGGGGTTGCTCGTATGGGGTGTCGCCGATGTGAGCATCAGAATCGCCTCGTCGGGTCGGCTGTATGACAAGACGACGATGGAGCAGATTCCGGATGCGCGGGCAGCCGTGGTGCTGGGGTGTGCTCGGATTCTTAAAGACGGGAGCCGCAATCAGTTCTACGGGTATCGCATTCGAGCAGCGGCAGAATTGTACAAGGCGGGGAAGGTCAAGGCGATTATTGTCAGTGGCGATAATCATGTGAAAGGGTATGACGAGCCAAGTGATATGAAGGAGGACTTGGTTTCGGCCGGCATTCCGGCGGAGAAGATCGTGTGCGATTACGCCGGGTTCCGAACGCTCGATTCGGTTGTCCGTGCTAGGAAAGTGTTCGGCGCGGAGAAATTCATCGTCATCTCGCAGCCATTTCACGTTCGTCGTGCGCTGTTCTTGGCTTGGGGCTTTGGATGCGATGCCTCTGGTTACGCTGCGGAAGACGTGCGCGGCATCAATTCCGTCATGACACTTCTTCGCGAACAGCTCGCAAAGATCGCGGCGTTGATGGATGTCGTGATTCGTCGCCAGCCGAAGTTTCTTGGGGAGAGAGAACAACTGCCAGAATAGTGTGGGTTAGCGGCAAGATAGGGGGTGGCCCTTTCTCCTTTTCTCCTTCCGCTTCCTCTCCCTGTCCTTCCGTTTCCTCTCCTCCTCTCGCCATTTCGAGGGGATGGCATCCCGCAATGGCTCACTACATGGTACACTTCCCGCGGCTGAAGCCCGCTTTACTGGCCTAACTGGAAACTGCCATACTACCAGCCAATCACAAGAAAGTACTTGCCTGACTATGCTACGCAACGAGTGTCGCGTTGGCTACTGGAAGGCGGGATGACAAGATGTCATTCCCTTGTAATTG
>JAEDMN010000198.1 GCA_016302985.1 Kiritimatiellia bacterium
AGCTGGGTCATGCCGATATTCTACCACGGCCGCATGAGCCGCGCGTTAGGAAATCGCGCCCGCACGACGAGGTGCGCTCTAGGACGAGGTGTGCTATAATGGCCTTTCAATAGGAGAATTTGCAGATGGACATGGTCGAGACGCTGAAGAAGGCCGGGATCATCCCGGTGATCGTGATCGAGGACGAGGCGCAGGCGGTGCCGCTGGCGCGCGCGCTGGTGAAGGGCGGGCTGCCGGTGCTGGAGGTGACGTTCCGCACGAAGGCGGCGGCGGGCGCGATCGCGGCGATCGCCCGGGAGGTCCCCGAGGCGGTCGTCGGCGCGGGCACGCTGCTGACGCCCGCGATGGTGAAGGCCGCGAAGGCCGCGGGCGCCACGTTCGGCGTCGCGCCGGGCTTCGACCCGGTCGTCGTGCAGGCCGCGAAGGACGCGGACCTGCCGTTCTGCCCGGGCGTCGCGACGGCGAGCGAACTCTCGCAGGCCCTCACGGCCGGCGCGCCGATGGTCAAGTTCTTCCCGGCCGAGGCGGCGGGCGGCGTGAAGATGATCAAGAACCTGCTCGGCGCGTTCCGCTTCACGGGCGTCAAGTTCATGCCCACGGGCGGCGTCAACCTCTCCAACGTCGGCGAGTACCTCGCCGTGCCGGAGATCGTGTGCTGCGGCGGCACGTGGATCGTGCCGAAGGACGCGCTCAAGGCCGGCGACTGGGCGGCCATCGAGAAGCTCGCGGCCGACGCCGCGGCGATTGCGCGCAACCGCTGAACGACGGCCGCGGAGCCGCAGGCGTGGCCGACGCGTTCGGAGCCCGCGCCGGCACGAAAACAGGAGAACAGGAAATATTTTACAGAAGTCCCTCACGCCTCCTGTTCTCCTGTTCCCGACTTGACCACGCGCGCCGGGGGCCGGCGCGCAACCCATGCGCGCGGGGCTGGGCGCCTGCGGCGCGACGCAGAGACGTCGACCGCTACGGCAACGGCCTGGCGGCGCTGCTGATGGGCTTCTCCGACCCAGAGGCGGAGATCGAAAAGGCGAGAAGGACGACTGACGCCGACGCGCAGGACCCGCCCTTTTGTGCTATAATGACGTTGATTGTCCCTCTCAGGGGGACGAGTAGAAGCCGTTGCACGCAGATTTAACACCGATTTAAGGAGGAGCTGACAATGAAACTGACGAACGAAGAGCTGAAGCTGTGCGCGAACACGATCCGCTGCCTGGCCGCGGACATGATTGAAAAGGCGAAGAGCGGCCATCCCGGCGTCGCGCTCGGCCTGGCGGACGTCGCGGCGTCCCTCTGGCTGAAGTTCCTGAACTTCGACCCCAAGGACCCGGCCTGGGCCGACCGCGATCGCCTCGTCTTCTCCGGCGGGCATGCTTCGTCCCTCGTCTACTCCCTGCTGCACCTGAGCGGCACGGGCAGCCTGAAGCTCGACGAGCTCAAGACGTTCCGCCAGCTCGGTTCCCGCTGCGCGGGCCATCCCGAGCGCGGCGTGATGCCGGGCGTCGAGGTCACGACGGGCCCGCTCGGGCAGGGCGTCGCGATGGCCGTCGGCCTCGCGATCGCCGAGCGCATGGACGCGGCGCGCTGGAACACGGACGCGGAGAACCCGGTCGTCGACCACCGCACGTGGGTGCTCTGCGGCGACGGCGACATGGAGGAGGGCATCTCCCACGAGGCCTGCTCGCTCGCCGGCAAGCTGAAGCTGGACAAGCTCTGCCTCGTCTACGACTCGAACAACATCACGATCGAGGGCACGGCCGACCTCGCGCTCGCGGACGACACGCGCAAGCGCTTCGAGGCCTACGGCTGGAAGGTCCTGGCGTGCGACGGCCACGACTTCGATTCGATCGACAAGACGTTCCGCAAGGCCCTCAAGGTCACGGGCCAGCCGACGCTGGTCATCGCGAAGACGCACATCGGCCAGGGCGCCCCCACGAAGCACGACACGAGCGGGGTGCATGGCGCGCCCCTCGGCGAGGAGGAGCTCAAGGGCCTCAAGACGGCGCTCGGCTTCGATCCCGAGCAGAGCTTCGTGGTGCCGGGCGAGGTGCTGGACGCGTTCGAGGACCGCGCCGGCGCGTGCCACCGCATGAACCTGCGCTGGAAGAAGGTCCTGCGCGACTGGACGGCGGCGAACGCCGAGCTGGCCGCGGCCCGCGATGCCGCGCAGCACGGCTCCCTGCCGCAGAAGCTCGAGACGAAGCTGCCGCAGTTCGACCCCGCCAAGCCGGTCGCCACGCGCAACGCGTGCGGCACGGTGATGAGCGCGCTCGCCGCGGAGGTCCCGTTCCTCGTCGGCGGCTCCGCCGACCTCGAGCCCTCGAACAAGACGAACCTCAAGCCCTTCGGCTGGAACTCGGCGGAGGACTTCTCCGGCCGCAACTTCCACTGGGGCATCCGCGAGCTCGGCATGAGCGCGATCGTGAACGGCATCGTCGCGCACGGCGGCTACCGTGCGTTCGGCGCGACCTTCGCCGTGTTCAGCGACTACTGCAAGCCGGCGATGCGCCTCGCGGCCCTCATGGGCCTGCCGTCGATGTGGGTGTTCTCCCACGACTCCTTCTACGTGGGCGAGGACGGCCCGACGCACGAGCCCGTCGAGCAGCTCGCGATGCTCCGCACGACGCCGAACCTGCTCACGTTCCGTCCTGCGGACGCGAACGAGACGGCCGCCTGCTGGCTCGCCATGCTGCAGACGAAGAATGCGCCGAGCTGCATCCTCACGAGCCGCCAGAACCTGCCGGTCCTCGAGGGCGTCACGCCCGAGAAGGTCGCGAAGGGCGGCTACGTGATCTGGGCGTCCGGCCCGATGCCCGACGTGATGTTCATCGCCACGGGCAGCGAGGTCTCCATCTGCATCGAGGCCGCGAAGCGCCTCGCCGAGACGGGCCGCAACGCGCGCGTCGTCTCGATGCCGTGCCGCGAGCTCTTCGAGCGGCAGCCGCTCGCCTACCGCGAGAGCGTGGTGCCCGGCACCTGCGCGAAGCGCGTGGTCGTCGAGGCCGGCGTGAAGTTCGGCTGGGAGAAGTACGCGGTCAACTCCGCGACGACCCGCTACGTGACGCTGGACACCTTCGGCGCCTCCGCCCCGTACAAGGTGCTCGCCGAGCAGTTCGGCTTCACGGCCGACAACGTCTACGCCCAGGCGCGCGAGATGCTCTGACGGCGTTGAACGTTGAAGGTTGAACGTCGAAGGTAGAAGGTTGACGGGTGGCGGACGGAGACTATGAGCGGGGACGCGGCCGCGAGATCGCGGCGATCGCCGCGCGTCTGAAGCGCCTCGCGGCGGAGCGGGACGGCCGGAAGGCCGTTCCGTCCTCCGTATCCGGGGCGTCTCGCCCCGGCGTGCTCGTGCTCAACGGCTGGGCTTCGTCCCCGCACGCCTGGGACCTCTGCGGCTTCCTGTCGCGCCCCGGCGTCCACCTCTTCTCCTATGTCGACCAGCTCGCCGGCCAGCCCGAGCGGTTGCTCGACAGCTCGGCCGGGCGTTTCGTCATCGTGGGCTGGTCGATGGGCGGCAGCGGCGCGCTGCGCCTCGCCTGCCGCTTCCCGGACCGCGTGGCGGGGCTCGTGCTCGTGGCGGCGACGCCGCGGATGATGGAGGACAAGGCGGCGGACTGGCGCGGGATGAGCCCGCGGCGACTCGACGCGCTCCGCAAGGGGCTCGGAATCACCCATGGCGAGGGATTCTTCGGCGTGCCCGAAGGCAAGCCGAACCCCTACATGGTCGACGCGCCGGAGAACCTCGAGGGCGGCCTGAAGTATCTGCTCGAGACGGACGTCCGCGCCGACCTGGAGCGCACGCCGTTTCCGCCTTTCCCCGTCCATGTCTTCCAGAGCGCGCGGGACGGCATCGTGCGCGCCGAAAACGCCGCCTATCTGAAGGCGGTCTTCCCGCAGGCGCGCGTGACGATGGTGCCCGGCACGGAGCACGCCCTGCCGATCATGATCCCCAAGGAGATCGACGATGCCGTTGACGCTTGCCTCGCAGTCCCCGCGCAGGGCTAGGATCCTCTCCGACCACGGCGTGGCGTTCGAGGTCGTGGTGACGGACGCGCCCGAGGTGTCCATCCCCCACGACCCCGGGCGGACCGTGGTGGAGAACGCCGTCCACAAGCTGCGGGCCTGCGGACGCGTCCCCGCGCTCGCGGCGGACACGATCGTGTGGCACGACGGCGTCATCTACGGCAAGCCGGCGGACCTCGCCGAGGCGAAGGCGGTGCTGCGCACGCTCGCGGGCCGTACGCACGCGGTCTTCACGGGCGTCGCCTACGCGGACGCCGACGGGAACGTGCGGACGGCCTGCTGCCGCTCCGACGTCACGTTCCGTGCGCTGTCCGACGCCGACATCGACGCCTATGTCGCGCAGGTGAACCCCGTCGACCGCGCCGGCGCCTACGACATCAACGACCACGGCGAGCTCGTCGTCGCGTCCTACACGGGCGAATACGAGAACATCATGGGCCTCCCGCTCGGGGCCCTCCGCGAATTCGGAGTGATTTGACCGGCAGGGTCCGTCGTCCCGACGGACCGCGAATGGAGGAAAAATGGACCTGAGCAGAAGAAACTTCCTTTCCGGACTGGGCGTGTTCGCGGCCGCGGGCGCGATGTCGCCGGCGATGCGCGCGCTCGCCGCCGCCGCGGACGACGCGGCGCAGCCACTGGGCGGCTACTGGGCCCCGCACCTCGCCGCCGTCGCGGAGAAGGTGAGGGCCAACGCCGCGAAGACGGTGGACGGCTTCTGGTTCATTACGGACCTCCACATCACGGCCAACCGACGCCAGAGCGGCAAGGCGCTTGCCGCGCTCACGCCGCTGACGCCCCTGCGGAAGACCTTCTGCGGCGGCGACCTGCCCGAGGCCTTCGCCGCGCGGTTCGAGAACGACAAGGCGGGCGTCGACTTCGCCGTCGACTTCTACCGCCTCTTCTGGCGCGACCCCGTCGAGGGTTCCGGCCAGCGGCTCTACACGGCGAAGGGCAACCACGACTTCACGATCCGCCACGATGCGAAGACGGAGGCCGGCTTCACCTATTCCGGCCTCGAGGCGAAGCGGATCGTCATGGGGTCGAAGGGCTGCGCGGACGTGGTCACCAATCCGGACGACCCGACGGCCTGCTACTACTATTTCGACAACGGCGACGCGAAGATCCGCTACGTCTTCATCGACACGACGGACCAGATCAATCCGAAGCGGACCTGGTGGGCGGTGGAGTACGGCATGCACGAGGTCCAGATGAAGTGGCTGGCCGACCAGGCGATCTCGACCATCCCCGCCGGCTGGTGCGCGGTGCTCGTCCACCACATCCCGTTCACGGGCTGTGTCGGCAGCGCGGGCGACGAGAAGACGTTCCGTCCGTTCCGTGAATTCCTCGAGGCCTACCAGAACCGCGGGAAAATCGCGTTCTGCGGTAAGGAATACGACTTCTCGGGCGCGCAGGGCCGCATCCTGATGAGCATCTGCGGGCACGAGCACGCCGAGCGCCAGACGTTCCAGAAGGGCATCCTGCACGTGACGGAGCCCTGCGATGCGGCCTACGGGGACTACATCCTCGGCTCGAAGCCCTGGTGCGGCGACCTGCCGTCCAAGAAGGCCGGCACGGTCCACGAGCAGACGTTCGACGCCGTGCAGCTCGACCCCGCCCGCAACCTCGTGTACTTCACCCGCGTCGGCGGCGGACAGGACCGCGTCATCCACGCGGAGACGCGCGTCGCGAAGGCCGGCGTGCCGCTCAGGCTCGAGGCGCCGCTGCTGAAGGGTCCGGTCACCTGGGGCTGCCACGACGCGGACCGCATCGTCTACACGCCGAACCCGAAGAACCGCTACAACCCGTTCGTCGGCTATGCGAACGACGTCGCGACCGTCGCGGCCGACGGCACGCTCACGCCGAAGAAGCCCGGCGAGACGATGGTCGTCGCGATGGACGCGAACCTGAACAAGGAAATCATCCCCGTCCGCGTGGACGCCTGAGCAGGCCCTGCGC
>JAEDMN010000199.1 GCA_016302985.1 Kiritimatiellia bacterium
GTTGGTAGGGCGCGATGTCCCATCGCGCCGTGAAAGTAGGAGATACGAACATGGCGAAATGTGAATGCGGGTGTGGCGCCGATACGGGTTTCCAGGCGCCCCTGAAGGCTCTGAACTTCCTGCGCGTGCAGGCGCATGGCGACGAGGACGTCGTCGCGATCGCGTGGGAGCGCGAGGACGGCAACGTCTACCGCTACGACATGAGCATCCCCGCGCACATCCATTCCGCGATGCTGCCGGGCGTGAAGCATCTCGTGGAGCGCGTCGTGAAGTTCGTGCTCTGGAGCGCGGGCGGCTGGAAGCTCTACCTCGCGGGCCCGGACGCCATCGTCAAGCCGATCAAGAAGGCCTACACGGCGAAAGGCGCGCGCGCGTTCGACTACAAGTTCTTCGGCGACCTCTACGGCCGCAAGATCCAGGTCGAGATCGTGCCCCTCGACCAGATGCCGGAGATGCGCGAGCGCGAAGTGCTCGTGAAGAACAACGTGAACGGCAACCGCATCGGCTTCGACCTCGGCGCGAGCGACTTCAAGATCTCCGCGCTGAAGAAGGGCAAGGTCGTCTTCTCGAAGGAGTTCCCGTGGGACCCGCGTCCCCAGTCCGACCCCGAGTACCACTACGAGAAGCTCTCGGCCGGACTCGAGGAGGCCGCGCTCGCGCTCGGCGGGCAGGTGGACGCGATCGGCGGCTCGACGGCGGGCGTGCTCGTCGGCAAGAAGCTCGGCGTGGCGTCCCTGATCCGCGGCGTGCAGGAGAAGAACCCCGGCAAGCTCGAGGTCGCGCAGTCGCTCTTCTCCCGCATCGAGGAGGAGTGGCAGTGCCCGTTCGAGGTCTTCAACGACGGCGACGTCACCGCCCTCGCGGGCGCGATCACGATGAAGCGCACCGGCATCCTCGGCGTCGCGATGGGCTCCAGCGAGGCCGTCGGCTACATCAACCCGAAGGGCGCGCTCACGGGCCGCATCAGCGAGCTCGCGTTCGCCCCGGTCGACCTCAACCCGAACGCCCCGAAGTGCGAGTGGAGCGGCGACGCGGGCGTGGGCGCGATGTACTTCTCGCAGCAGGCCGTGGACCACCTCGCGCGTCAGTTCGGCATGAAGTTCCCGAAGGCGATGAAGCTGCCCGAGCGCCTCAAGGTCGTCCAGGCCGCGATGGAGAAGCACGAGGCGCTCGCGCTCAAGGTCTACCTGATGATCGGCCGCTACCTCGCGAACGCGGCCGCCTGGTACCACGAGTTCTACGACTACTCGAACCTGATGATCCTCGGCCGCGTCACGAGCGGCTTCGGCGGGGACATCATCCTCAACACGGCGAAGATGGGCCTCGAGGCCGTCGACCCCTACCTCGCCGAGCAGATCGACATCTTCATGCCGGACGAGAAGGCGCGCCGCCTCGGCCAGTCCGTCGCCGCCGCCCAGATCCCCGTCGTCAAGTAAGGAGCAACGCAATGACCCTCACCCGTTCCGCCTTCCTGCTGGCCCTCGCCGCCGCCCTCGCGGGCTGCACGACCCCCGGGGACGCGTCCGCGCCCCTCCGCGTGGCCTCCTACAACATCCGCCTCGCGACCGGCGACAAGGGCACGCCCAACGCCTGGGACCTCCGCAAGGACGACCTGATCGCGCAGATCCGCAAGATGGACCTCGACGCCTTCGGCATGCAGGAGGTCCGTCCCGAACAGGCCGCCTTCCTGCGCGAGAAGCTGCCCGAGTTCGAGTTCGTCGGCGAACACCGCGGCCCGGACCGCAAGAGCGACGAGGCCTCCCCCGTGTTCTTCCGCAAGGACCGCTTCGAGGCCCTCAAGAGCGGCACGTTCTGGCTCTCCGAGACGCCCGAGGTGCCCGGCGTCAGGGGCTGGGGCGCGGCCTGCCCGCGCGTCTGCTCCTGGATGTGGCTGAAGGACCGGAAGACGGGCAAGACGTTCTGCTTCGCCAACACGCACACGGACCACGTCTCCGCGCGCGCCCGCAAGGAGGGCATGCTGCTCGTCGTCCGCCGCATGGCGGAGTTCGGCGCCGGCGCCCCGATCGTCTTCACGGGCGACCACAACTGCCGCGAGAACGAGGAGCCCGCCCAGGCCGTCGCGAAGATCCTGAAGAGCACGATCGACGTCACCGAGACGCCGCCCGAGGGCTCGTGGCGCACGTTCAACGGCTGGCAGTTCCGCGAGAAGGAGTATGCCGCCGCCGACGCGCTCAGGATGCCCGTCCACGTGCGCAACGCCCGCAAGGGTTCGCCGGACGCCGACCGCGACAAGAACGGCAACCACCGCTGGGAGGACTGCGGCCCGCGCATCGACTACATCTACGTCTCGCCCGGCGTCCGCGTCAAGAACGTGAAGACCTGGAACGACGTCCGCCCGGGCACCCAGCTCTACCCCTCGGACCACTTCCCGATCACCGCCGACATCGTGCTGTAGGCGTCCGCCGTCCACCCGGACCGCCCCCCGTTGGTAGGGCGCGATGTCCCATCGCGCCGCCGGCGGGGGCATTTGCTATAATGGTGACATGAAGACAATGTGTTTCCTGGTGGCGGTTCTGGGGCTCGGCGGCGCATGGGCGGCGGAGCTTCCGCTGGAGAAGACGGCGGACGGCGTGCGCTTCGGCGACGCGCGCCTGGCGGTCGCGTTCGACGCGAAGACCGGTCTGCCGAAGTCCTGGACCGTCGACGGCGCGGAACTGCTGAAGGCCGATCCCGAGACCACTGTCCCGCTCGAAGTGCAGGAGGCGGACGGGAAGTGGTCCGGCCACCGCCGGGCGGCCTATGTCGGACAGGGCGTCGCGCGCGTCGGCGCCAACGTCGTGAAGAGCCGCGTCGTGAACGGGCCCTGGACCTTCGACTGCTACTACGAGCTGCGCTCCGACAAGCACATGGCGCGGCGCTGGTTCGAGATCGAATGGACGGACGAGAAGCCGTCGAAGTTCCGCGGCTTCCAGGTCGATTCCGGCCGCCTCGCCTGCGCGACGGACGCCGCCGGCTACCTCGTCCCCGTCGCCTTCCCGCGCATCGACTGCCCGCGGAAGTCCTTCTCGAACGGAAGGCGGAACGGGTCCTGGCGCAGCCCGTTCCCGATTCTCGGCGACAATGGGTCCGGCTGGAGCGTGAGCTGGATGCTGGACGAGCTCGTCCCGTACGCGGACGGCGGATCGAACGAGGCGACGCAGCGCGCGGACGGCTTCTCGGTGCGGACGTTCTTCGCCTGCAAGGGCCATGTGCGGAAGGGCGTGCCGCAGAAGGTGGGCGACGTCTGGACCTGCTTCCGTCCCGGCACGCGCGAGACGGCGCTCGGGAACATGTCCGCCTGGTTCCGCGAGGTGGGCCAGGTGCCGCCCGCGGACCGTCCCGAATGGCTGAAGAAACTGACCCTCTACTCGATGCATCCCGGCGGCACGACCGGCTCGCTCTGCCGCGACTGGGGCGGGTTCGCCGTGGCGACGGACTACCTGCCGCGCCTGAAGGAGCTCGGCTGCAACGCGGTGTGGCTGATGCCGCTCGAGGACCAGTCCATCTACTGGCCGCGCGACTACTACAAGCTGCAGGAGGGCATCGGCTCGCCGGACGACTACAAGGCGTTCGTCTCCCGCGCCCACGCGCTCGGCATGAAGGTGTGGCAGGACTGCGTGCCGCACGGCGGCAGCAACACCAACAGGCGCGCGAAGGAGCACCCCGAGTGGCTCGCCTACAACGAGGACGGCTCGACGCTCACCTACTGGTGCTTCGACTTCATGTGGCCGACCTGGATCGACTACATGGCCGGCGTCGTCGGGTGGTACACGAAGGAATACGGTCTCGACGGCTTCCGCATCGACGCGGTCGGGGGCAGCCACATCCCGAACTGGAGCGAGAAGATCCCCTACGCCCGCGCGAGCTTCGCGCAGTCGCAGGGCGGCCTCGCGATGCAGCGCGCCCTCCGGAAGGCCGTGAAGGCGGTGAACCCCGACAGCGCGAACCTCGCCGAGGCGGGGGCGTCCATCCACGGCGCGACGAGCGACGCGACCTACGACTTCACCCTCTGCTACGGCGTGCTGAAGGCGGTCGCGCGCCGGCCCGCGTCCGAGGCCGTGCCGCAGCTCCGGCGCTGGCTGCACGAGCAGCGCCTCGCGGAGATCCCGGACCTCGTCCGCATGCGCCACACCGAGAGCCACGACTCCCTGCGCGCGGCCCTGAGCTATGGCGTCGGCGCGTCCGAGGCGATGATGGCGCTCGTCTCGTGGATTCCCGGCATCCCGCTCGTCTACCAGGAGATGGAGGACGCCAGCTTCGACGCCTTCCGCGAGATCTTCCGCATCCGCGCCGCGCACGACGTGCTGACGCTCGGCGACGTGGACTACCTCGCGCCCGCGGTTTCGGACGGCGTCTTCGCCTGCTGGCGGACGTACGGCGCCAGCCACGCGGTCCCGCTCGTCAACTTCAACGGCACGAACGTCGCCTGCGCGGTCCGCCTGCCGGACGCCGCGCCGCGGGACGGAACCTGGTACGACGCGCGCACGGGCGCGTCCGTGACGGCGCGGGACGGCGTGCTGCGCCTGGCCCTCGCGGGCTTCGGCTCGACGGTCCTGCTCGACGCGCCCATTTCCGGCGATCCGGGGGTGAAGGCCGAGTCGACCGTGTCGGCTCGGCATGATTCGGGGGCGCACCGGCCCCCGGTGCGCGAACAGTCTGCGGCCGCCGACCTCCCGCGGCCCGAGCTGCGGCTGCGTGACGGCGGCGCCGTGACGCAGCCCTACCGGCTGGCGGCCGAGACGAACGGGGCGTCCGTCGTCTGGCGCGTTGCCTCGTACGGCGGACTCGACCCGGCGTCCGTTGAACTGGTCTTCCGGATTCCCGCGGCAACGCGCTGGTCGGCGGAGGCCGCGGAGGGGAGCTTCGGCGGACCCTATCGCGTGCGCCATCCGGCGTTCGACGGCATCGACGGACCGATCTACCGCTTCCGCCAAGGCGGGAACGAGCTCTGGAACTCCCGCCTCCACCCGTTTGGCTTCAAGCCCGCGCAGGCGCGGGTCGGGGCGGCCCGCGGCGCGGCGCAGTGGACGTTCGAGCCCGCGGGCGGCGCGCGGTTGCTGGACCGTCTCGGCGACGCGCGGGACCTGCACCTCGCGTGCGCGGCGCCGGAGGCCTTCCGCGGACGGCCCCTCGCCGTCCGCGTGACGCGCGGCGCGCCCGCGGCGCGTCCCGAGGGGACGGGCGATCCGCGCCTCGTCGCGGTTGCGGGCGGCTGGCAGTTCGACAACGGGCGCATCCGCCTGCGCATCCACCGCAACGGCGCGCTCGACGGCTACTGGCGGAAGGAGGAGGACGGGACCTGGACGAAGCTGCTCGACCTCAAGACGCTCTACACGGACATCGGCTACGGCGACAAGCGCTACTCGCAGGAGGACGAGGTCGAGACCGAGACGGCCTTCATGCACGACGACACGGGCCGGCTGGTCCTGGCGTTCAAGGGCCATCTCCGCAACAGCTACCGCTTCGCGAAGATGCGGCAGCCCGTCGTGTACCAGACGCGCTACCGGCTCGGCGACGGGGACTCCTTCGACCTGAACGAGGAGGTGTCCGCCACGGGGACGGCGAAGGACAACCGGGCCTTCCTGTCCTTCTTCGCGAACTCGCCGGTCCGCATCACGCACGCGACGTTCAGGGATGCGACGGGCTTCGTCCGCACCGCCAGGCGCGGAAAGGACTATCGCTACCTGCAGGTCGCCGTCGCGAAGGCGCACGACGCGCCGCCCGTCTGCGTGCAGCTCTTCCGGATCGACGGAAAGTGCGTCACGTTCTCCGACATCGACTACGGGGAGCACGTCCCCGAGGCCGTCTTCGGCGGCGGCGACGCGTTCTTCATCGCCTGGCAGGAATGCGCCGGCACGCCGTTCCCGCCCCTCGTGAAGTCCTCCGTCCGCATGACCATCCGGTAGTCGGGCGCGGCGCCCCGTCGCCTTCGGCGGAACCGCGGACAGGCCGACAGACGCGGACAGA
>JAEDMN010000200.1 GCA_016302985.1 Kiritimatiellia bacterium
GCCGCGAGGCGGAAGCCCGCGTGGGGCATCTTCGGGAAGTGTGAGCCCCAGAATGACGCCAAATTACCTAATGATAAATTGCTAAATTACCTAACGGAGGAGTGCCAAATTACCTAATGGGTTGATATGTGTACATGATTGTGCTATGATTCGTTCGTTATGACCGAATATAAGAAACGTATTGCAGATGCCTTGCTGGACGAGAAATTGTCCTACATGGGGGCTGTTTTGATACGGGGGCCCAAGTGGTGCGGGAAGACGACGACCGCCCGGCGGATTGCGAAAACGGCGGTGATGCTGGCAGATCCCGTGAAGGGGAAGGCCTTGCGCATGTTGGCCGAAACGCGGCCGGACAGGCTTCTGCAAGGCGAGCATCCGCTGCTGATCGACGAGTGGCAGGAAGTTCCGATGCTGTGGGACGCCGTTCGGGCGGCGGTGGACGAGGGGGGCCGCGGCATGTTCGTCCTGACGGGCAGTGCCGTACCGCCGCAGGTCGATGGGAAGAACGAAGCCGGGCAGGAGATTCGCCATACGGGAACGGGGCGCATCGCCAGGTTGACGATGAGGCCGATGAGTCTCTGGGAAAGCGGCGAGTCGACGGGCGAGGTCTCCTGCGGGGACCTCTTTGCCGGCGAAGATGTCACGGGGGGGCGGAACAATCTGCATCTGGAGGAGATTTCCGAACTGATCTGTCGTGGGGGATGGCCGGGGGCACTGGGATTGACGGGACGGGTGGCCCGTGGACCGGCGAAGGAATACTATGCGGCCATTGCGGAGGTGGACGTCTCGCGCGTCGACAACACGCTGCGCGATCCAGGCCGGGTCCAGCGCCTGATGCGGAGTCTCGCCCGTTTGCAGGGCACGCAGTCCTCCGCGGCGGTTATACGCGCAGACATGCTGGCGAACGATGTCCAGTCGTTGACGGAGGATACGGTCTATGCCTACCTGAACGCCTTGCGCAAGATCTACGTCACGGAGGATCTCAAGGCCTGGAGTCCGAATCTCCGGTGCAAGACACCGATCCGGACGGCCGATACGCGATACTATACGGACCCGTCAATCGCGGCGGCCGCCCTCGGCGCCGCGCCGGGCGATCTGATGAATGACCTGCCGTCGCTCGGGCTCTATTTCGAAACGATGGCCATTCGCGATCTTCGGACCTATGCGGAAGCGCTCGGCGGCGACCTCTTCCACTACCATGACAAGAGTGGACTCGAATGCGACGTAATCATGCGTCTGGAGAATGGTTCGTACGGACTCGTCGAGATCAAGGTCGGAGGCGGATCGCTGATTGAAAAGGGGGCTGCGACATTAACGGCGCTTGAGCGGAAGATCGACACCTCGAAGATGAGGAGCCCATCCTTCAAGATGGTCCTGGTGGCCGAAGGGGAATTCGCCTATCGCCGCCGCGAGGACGGCGTCGTGGTATGCCCGCTTGGATGTCTGCGTCCCTAGGTCTCACGGCGCGTCCGCCGCGAGGCGGAAGCCCGCGTTCGGCATCTTGGGGAAGTGCGAGCCCCAGAGCTCGTCCTCCGGCAGGCCGGGGGTGAAGGGCTGGCCGAGCAGGAGGGGGACCGTCGCGGCGGGATCGTCCGCCGAACAGGGCGGCGGCGTGTCGTGGCTCTCGGCGAGGAAGCCGTATTCGGTGTTGAACCAGAGCGGCTTGACGTCCGGGTAGGCGCGTTCCGCGACCATCTCGAAGACGTTGCCCGCCATGTCGTGGAGACCGAGCCGGTTGGCGGGCTTGAGCTTCACGGGCATCGGCGCGGCGGCCTGGGCGGCATGGCGCAGCCATTCGTCCTTTCCAGGGGCGAAGTTGATGCGGCGCGGCGGGAAGGAGGGGGCGGTGTCGGCGAGCACGGGTGTCGCCTCGCCACGCCGGGCATAGTGGTTCCGCCGGTCCGCGTGCTCGATCGTGCCGTCCACGCCCTGGCCGAACCAGCCGACCGCGCAGATGCGCGCGCGCAGGACGGGGTCCATGGTCGTTTCGTGCGTCGGGGACGGGGCGGTCCGGCCCTTCCGCCAGGCCGCCTTCCACTCCAGGATCGTCGGCAGGCGGTAGGCGCGGCGCGGGGCGAGGTCCGTCCGTGCGGACAGGCGGGCGCAGAAGTTCGTCGCCTCGTCCCAGGCGATGTTCGTGACGGGCCAGTCGGCCGTCCCGTCGGCGGGCGGGGGCGTCTCCATCACGGCGGCCCACTGGGCGCGCGTGACGGGCGTCTCCGAGAGCAGGTAGCCGCCGCAGTCCAGCATGCGGATGCGCTGGAGAGGACCGTCCCCCCTCGCGAGGCGTGCCGCCGCGAGCACCGCGGCGCCGCAGAGCGCCAGGACGGCGAGTCCCGCGGCCAGACGGCGGCGCGTTCCGCCGCGCGGAGGGAGGACCGGCGCCGGCCGGCGCCCCGACAGGAGGGTCGGAATCGCGTCGCGCCAGAACGCCGGGAAGGGCGCGAGCAGGTCGAGGGCCTTGGACCCCGGTTCGTACCACATGCCCGTCAGCAGGCGGAAGAAGGCGACGCCGAGCGCATACCAGTCGCTGGCGGGCGAGGCCGCTTCACCGGCCCGGAGGGCGGGCGAGAGGTACCAGTAGCTGCCGAGGACGGGACGGGTACCAGTCGTCTCGCCGGTCACGCACGTCGTTGAAAGGTCCAGGTCGCGCCGCAAGTCGCTATCCAGCACGCGCGAGATCCCGAAGTCGGTCAGCACGGCGTGGCCGTCCGCGTCGACGAGGATGTTCTCGAGCTTGACGTCCCGGTGGACGATGCCGCGCGCATGAAGGTTCCCGAGCGCGGACGCCAGTTCGTCGAACCAGGCCCGCAGACGCGCCCCGTCGGCTACGCCCGCGCGGCGGACGTCCTCCAGCGTTTCGGGTTCGCCGGCGGCGTTCAGCACGAGGTCCATCACGATGTACGGGTGCCCGTCCGGCTCCGCCCCGGCGCCGCTGTCGCGGACGCGGCCGAGCCGGCGTAGAATCTTCGCCTCGGCGTCGAAGCGCCGTCGCAGGAGGTCGACTTGTCCGTGGTCCAGCATGAAGACCTTGACGGCCACATGCACGCCATCCGGGCCGACGGCCTCATAGACGTGGCCCATGCCGCCGCGTCCGAGCGGACGGATGACGCGGTAGGGTCCAAAGGCCGCTGGCTGGACGGGGTCATTCACCGTAGGAGGCCTCGATTGCCGCGATCATCTGGTTGACGCGCATCTTGATCTTGCTGACCGTGTTGCGCGACACGTGGAATCGGCGCGCGACGGCGCCGATGTCCTGCGCCTCAAGCACGTAGGCGCGGTAGATGTCCTTGGATTGCGCGGCGAGGAGGGAGACGTTCAGCACGTGGTCGACGGCCGCCTGATGGATGGCCAGGCGCCAGGTCACGTCGAGAAGGTGCCCCGGATCGGATCCGAGTTCCGGCAACGGCGTCATCTGCTCGGCACCGTTCACCGCCGTCTCGCGGGAACGGATCTGCCGGAAGTAGTCGACGAGCAGGTTGCGCATGAGCGTGGCCAGGTAGGTTCGGAAGCGCGCCTTCGCGGCATCGTAGCGCGACGTGCGGAGGATTCCGACCAGTTTCACGAAGACCTCCTGGACGAGGTCGTCCTGCTCGTTCTCGGGCGCGCCGTTCAGGCGGATGAACGCGCGCACGGCCGGCAGATAGCGTTCGACGAAGTCCGCCCAGACGGCCGCGTCATCGCCGGCCTGCAGGTCGGCGATCTTCCTCAGAAGGGTCCCGGGCGTTTCTGGGAATAGGCTCATCCGCAACATAGAATAGCATTTCCGTTTCGGCCGCGCCAGCCCGTCGGAACAGGAGCGGATCGTCCGCGCGGTGTTCGGCTGAATTTTGGTACACTGTCGGCATGAAGAAACGGATGCTTTCGGCCGTCGCCGCGCTGGCGCTGGCCATTTCCGCCGCGGAGGATTTCCTGCCCTCCGGCAAGGTCGTGCTGGGCGCGAACTACTGGGCGAGCCACGCGGCGACCCAGATGTGGAGCAAGTGGGACGCGGCGGAGGTCGAGAAGGACCTCGTCGCGCTCGAGGCGAGCGGCATGACCGTGCTGCGCGTCTTCGCGAACTGGGCCGAGTTCCAGCCGATCGTCGAGATCCACACCGCCGTGAAGGGCTTCGACCAGCCGCGCGAGACGCGCATGTTCCTGAGCGAGGAGCGGCGTCCGGACACGCCTGCGGGCCACGCGGGCGTGGACGAGCGGATGATGGCGCGCTTCGAGGCGTTCTGCGACCTCGCGCAGAAGCATAACTTCAAGCTGATCGTCTGCCCGCTCACGGGGCAGATGACGTTCCGCATCTTCGTCCCGCCGTCCTTCGAGGGGAAGAACGTCTACACCGACCCCTACTGCCTGAAGTGGAGCGGCCGGTACATGAAGTACTTCGTCGAGCGGCTGAAGCACCATCCGGCCATCGCCGCGTGGGAGATCGGCAACGAGAGCCGCATCATCACGCCGACGGACCACCACGACGTCCCCGAGTTCTGGCTCACGTACATGCACGACATCATCCGCCGCGCGGACCCGACGCGGCCCGTGATCGGCGTCGACGGCCTGGAGCTGACCGAGGACCGCCCCTGGAACACGTCCGTCGTCGCCTCCGTGAGCGACTACCTCGCCACGCATCCCTACGGCATGTGGGGCCCCGCGTACATCGACGACTTCACGGGCATCCGCAGCGCGTTCTTCTGCGCGTCGCTCACGCGCGCGCTGAACGACGTCGGCGGGAAGCCGGCCTTCGTCGAGGAGCACGGCGCCCGCCGGCAGGAGCAGACCTCGCAGCGGCACCTCGCGGACTACATGCGCGGCATGCTCTGGAACGTCTGGGACGCCGACTGCCGCGCCATGCTGTGGTGGTGCGCGTTCGACCAGACGGGGATGGAGATCGCCCCGTACGACTGGAAGGAGCCGTGCGTCGAGCTGGGCATCTTCCACCGCGACCGCCGCCCCTATCCGGCGCTCGAGTCGCTGCGCGCCTTCGCCGCGTTCCAGAAGGCGCTGCCGTTCGACGCGCTGCCGAAGGCGCGTCCCGACGCGCTCTTCCTCGTGTCCGACCCGGACATCGTCCACTCCTGCTACATCCTCGCGAAGCAGGCCGGCATCCACCCCGCGTTCCAGAGCGCCGAGCAGCCCATCCGCGACGCGAAGTTCTACTTCCTGCCGAACGCGCAGGGGCGCGCCCGCCTGACGGTCCGGAACTGGACCGCCCTCAAGCAGAAGGTGTTCGAGGGCGCGACGCTCTACCTCAGCTGGAACGACACGTTCCTCGATTCGCTCGAGGAGGTCGCGGGCATCGAGATCGACAGCCGCGAGGCGACGGGCGACGTGCAGGCGTGCGCGTTCCCCGGCTTCGACCTGACGCTCGGTTCCGCCGTGAAGCGCCGCTTCCGCGCGCTCACGGCCGAGACGCTGGGGACGGACAAGGCCGGCAACGGCGTGTTCTTCCGCAACCGCTACGGCAAGGGGACGGTCTACACGCTCTCCGTGCCGATGGAGGCGCGCCTCTACAAGATGGCCGGCAAGTACGCGACGGACGCCTACCGGGTCTACAAGCTGGTGCGCCCGGTGACGCGCCTCGTCGAGACGGGCGCGCGCGACGTGACCGTGACGGAGCACTGCTTCGGCGGCGGCCGCTGCGGCGTCGTGGTCGTGAACAACTCCCCGACGCCCTACGCCGGCACGCCGAAGCTGCTCGCGAAGTGGAGGGTCGTGCAGGCGCTCACCGACGACGCGGCGCGCGCGAAGTGGACGGACGGCAGGCTGGAGCTCGGGGCCAACTCCGGCATCCTGCTGATGATGGAGAAGGAACGGGCGCAGTAGCGCGCAGGGGGCGGACGACCTCTTCAACCTCTCGAACAAGGTGTTCGGCTTCTTCCTGCCGCCGATCGCGATCCCGATG
>JAEDMN010000201.1 GCA_016302985.1 Kiritimatiellia bacterium
ACTTCATCGTGTAGTCCGCATCGACGGCGTCGTCGTTCGGATTCTTCTTCGGGGGCTCCTGGCCGCCGCCGTTGCAGTCGCCCGAGCCGCAGTCGCAGCCGCCCGGCTGCGGACCCGCGCCCTGCGCGCCCGCGGCGCCCTGGTTGGCGTACATCGCCTGCGCGATGGGCTCCATCGCCTTCATCAGGGCCTCTTCCTTCGCCTTGATGGCGGCGGTGTCCGTGCCCTTCAGCGCCTCCTTGAGCTCGTTCAGCGCGGCCTCGACCGGGGCCTTCTTGTCGGCCGGGATCTTGTCCCCGTTCTCCTTCAGCGTCTTCTCGACCTGGAAGGCGAAACCGTCGGCCTTGTTGCGCGTCTCCACGTCCTCGTGTCGCTTGGCGTCCTCGGCCGCGTGCAGCTCGGCGTCCTTGCGCATCTTCTCGATCTCGTCCTTGGACAGGCCGCCCGCCGCCGTGATCGTGATCTTCTGCTCCTTGCCCGTGCCGAGGTCCTTCGCGCTGACGTTCAGGATGCCGTTGGCGTCGAGGTCGAACGTGACCTCGATCTGCGGCACGCCGCGCGGCGCCGGCGGGATGCCGTCGAGGTTGAAGTTGCCGAGCGACTTGTTGTCGCGCGCCATCTTGCGGTCGCCCTGGAAAACGCTGATCGTCACCGCCGGCTGGTTGTCCGCCGCCGTGGAGAAGACCTGGCTCTTCTTCGTCGGAATCGTCGTGTTGCGCTCGATCAGGGGCGTCATCACGCCGCCGAGCGTCTCGATGCCGAGCGTGAGCGGGGTCACGTCGAGCAGCAGGACGTCCTTCACGTCGCCCTTCAGGATGCCGCCCTGGATGGCCGCGCCCATCGCGACGACCTCGTCCGGGTTCACGCCCTTGTGCGGCTCCTTGCCGAACAGCGACTTCGCCTTTTCCTGGAGGAGCGGCATGCGCGTCTGGCCGCCGACGAGCACGACCTCGTCCACGGAGCTCAGCTCCGCGTCGCTCATGCACTTGCGGCACGGCTCGGACGTGCGGTTCGCGAGGTCCATCGTCAGCGCCTCGAGCTTGGCGCGCGAAAGCGTCGCCGTGAGGTGCAGCGGGCCGGACTGGTTCATCGTGATGAACGGCAGGTTGATGTCGTACGTCATCGCAGACGAGAGCGCGCACTTCGCCTTCTCGGCCTCCTCTTTCAGACGCTGCTTCGCCATCGTGTCCTGCAGCAGGTCGACGCCGTGCTCCGCCTTGAAGTCGGAGGCCAGCCAGTTCATGATCGCCTGGTCGAGGTCGTCGCCGCCCAGATGCGTGTCGCCGTTCGTCGCCTTCACCTCGAACACGCCGTCGCCGATGTCGAGGATCGAGATGTCGAACGTGCCGCCGCCGAAGTCGTACACGGCGATCTTCTCGTTCTTCTTCTTGTCAAGGCCGTACGCGAGCGAGGCCGCCGTCGGCTCGTTCACGATGCGCTTGACGTCGAGGCCCGCGATGCGGCCGGCGTCCTTCGTCGCCTGGCGCTGCGCGTCGTTGAAGTACGCCGGCACCGTGATGACCGCATCCGTGATCTTCTCGCCGAGGAACGCCTCCGCGTCCGTCTTCAGCTTCTGGAGGATCATCGCGGAGATTTCCTGCGGGCTGTAGACCTTGTCGCCCACCTTCACCGCGGCGTCGCCGTTCGCGGCCGCCACGACCTCGTACGGCACCATCTTGCACTCGGCGCCCATCTCGTCGAACCGGCGGCCCATGAAGCGCTTGATGGAGTAGATCGTGTTCTTCGGGTTCGTCACGGCCTGGCGCTTCGCCGCCTGACCGACCAGACGCTCGCCCGTCTTCGTGAACGCCACGATGGACGGCGTCGTGCGCGCGCCCTCCGCGTTCGGGATCACCGTCGCCTCGCCGCCTTCCATGACAGCCATGCAGCTGTTCGTCGTGCCGAGGTCAATACCAAGAACTTTAGCCATAGTCTCGCTCTTTCCTTTGCTCTCTTAAATTGTCGTTGCGGCCATCCAATCAGGCCACGCCGATTAGTTAGCAAATGCCGTGCCAACGCAAAGGACGACGAACAAATCTCGGAAAATCATTCTGAAACCACAAATATTCTGGAAAGAGCATGTGCCGTACTGGGCGACAAGGTGTGCATGTCACAACTTCGTGCCATTCTGGCACACTCAGGAGCGTGTTACAGGTGGCAACTTGCCGAAACGCCAAAGGTCTCGAGATGGTGCAGGATGGTGGCCAGCGTCTCGGCCCGATTCTTCTTGCGCAGCCCGCACTCCCACACGACGATGACGTTCCAGCCGTGCTCGTGCCAGTATTTCTCGTGTTCGAGGTCACGCGCGACGTTCCGCTCGAACTTCGCGTTCCAGAACGCCAGATTGCTCTTGGGATCCGAGGCGAGGGAACAGCCTTCGTGCCGGTGCCAGAAGCAGCCGCGGATCTCAATCAGGGTGCGGTATTTCCTGAACACGATGTCGGGATGCCCGAGCACGCTCTTCATACAGGTCCGGTACCGAAAGCCCTTCTCCCACAGGAAGCGCCGCACGACGAGTTCCGGCGCGGTGTCGCGGGAATGGATCCGGCTCATGACCCGGCTCCGCTCCTCCTTCGTCAGCGTGTCCATGTCACTTGAATTTCAGCTTGAGGTCGCCCCAGGCGGCCCAGTCGCCGGCGGTGTTGTTCTTCGGACCGCAGTCCGCCACGAGATACAGCTTCACCCGCTGTCCGCGCCAGGACGAGAGGTCGGCCGAGATCGGCTTCCATTCATGACTGCCGACATGCTGCTCGGCCACGGTCCTCCGCGCGCCGTCCGCCGTCTCGACCTCGACGCGGTAGTAGATGCCGTCGCCCAGGTCGCTGCCGTCCCCCTTGCCCACGGCCGCCGTGAAGACCACGGGGCGTTCCGGCAGGTCGAGCGAGTACCGCATGAACGCGAGTCCGGATCCGTCCAGATACGGCGGATGCATCGTGAGCCCGGCCTTCGCCACGCCGCCGCAGGAGACCGTTCCCGCCATCGACCGCGCGCCCGCGTCCTCCCGGACCGGCTCCGGCGCCCGTCCACGCACCTGCATGCCCGCGCAGCACAGGAGCGGCATCGGCAGGTCGTCCGGCTCCGCGGGCGCCTTGAACATGCCCTTCGGCGGCACGCTCCGCGCGGCGAAGTCCGCCACCTCCGGGCTCGGCCACACGCCCGCGTCCTTCTCCCGCAGGCGGATCACGGCGTTCGTGCATGTGCCGCCCGGCAGCTTCGTCTCGACGCCGCGCCCGTCCATGTACACGTAGTCGGGCCCCACGGCGTAGTCCACGCGATGCCCGTCCACGAGTCCGCTGTAGACGAACACGCTTCCGTCCTCGCTCCAGCCACAGTATCCGTTCGGCGGCAGCCAGAGACCGTCCCCCACCTGCATCGGCTGGTCCTTCGAACCGTTCGCCGCGACGAAGGTCCCGTCGGAATAGCTCACCGCCACCTGGGAACGGCGGAACACGCCCTGCCTGACGGCTTCGGACGTCTCGAACCTCGTTCCTCCGGCGTCGACGTAGGAGATCAGCTTCGGCTCCGCCTGGGTGTACTTCGCCGCCAGCGCCTGGATCATGAAGTAGCTGCGGTCCTCCATCTGCCGCCCCTGCACCAGATAGCCCGGATGGCCGAAGGCGACCGTCGCCGCGAGGAAGCGGTCCACCTTCACGTCCGCATCCGCGGGCGCGGTCTTCCCGGGATAGAACATCCCGACGTCGCCCATGCCGAAGTTGCAGCAGAGCGGGTGCAGGCGCCGCAGGTCGAAGTCGACCAGCCAGGGATTGTCCGCAATCCGGTAGCTCTGGTCCTGCGCGTAGTTGCCGTCCGACAGGCCGCAGTACAGGTAGTGGCAGCCGCCCTCGGAATAGACCGGACCCTGCCAGCACCGCTTCTGGATGAGCATGATCTCGCCGAATGCGTAGAAGGTGGCCGCGAACGTCCCCGCGCCCGGCACGCGCGCGTCGTAGTCCGTGCGGCTCCACGGCGTCACCGACGTGTGCACGTCGCAGTACGCCGTGTTCACGCCGAAGTTCGCCTGGTTGACGGGCGTGAACGCCGCGCAGGCCTCGACCGCGTACGCCGGTTTCGGCGCGTAGCAGCGGTTCCATGCCGGCTGCAGCTGCAGGTCGGCCGTGCGCGCCACGCGGTCCGCATGCCAGTTCGCGTTGACCGGCGCGAAGTCGGTGAAGTTGTTGTACGGACCGTACACGAACCCGAGTTCGTCGATCAGCACGCGCGCATAGTCGTACTGCCCTTTCACGCCACCCTTCCTCGGCGCCGGCTCCGTCCGGAACGTGAAGCTCTCGTTGCCGTCCCGCCAGCCGACCTCGTGGTCCGTCACGATGACGTGCTTCAGGCCGCGCGCCCGCACGCCGCGCCAGTACGCCTTGTCCTTCTCGCGGTCGGGACCCGCCCCGTGCGCCCGCCACACGCCCGTCCCCGTGACGTGCCTCCACGGCGAGACGGGGTTCGGGATGTTCGGCAGCACGGCGTCGAAGAAGTCGGAGAAGCTGTACACGAACCGCTCGCGGCAGACGTTCCGTTCGCCGTCGCTCTTCGGCCGGTAGCGGACGCCCCCGTTGGACGAAAGGAGCCCGTCGAAGCGGATGTTCTCCGCGAAGGGCGCGCTCGCGTTCGACTGCGTCCAGTCCACGGCCGCCGCATGGAAGATCGCCCTCGCCCCGGCCGCGGGGCTCGCGACGACGACGGCCGGACGCGCCGACGCGCCCCAGTTCCCGTAGGTGTAGTAGGGCAGCGTCACGATCTGCGGCTCCACGGGGTCGCGCCAGCCGCCGAAGCGCACTTCCGCGACCTCCTTCGAGTCCGTCGCCACGTCCACGACGAGCGACTGCTCCTCCTGGTGGAACCGCGTCGTCACCACGACCGTGCCGACCCGGCCCCGCAGCGTCACGTCCAGCGGCGTCACGCGGTTCGTCGTCACGGTCGTCTCCGTCTCGGCCCGCCGGGCCGGAGGAGCCTTCGCGTCCGCCCCCGCGAACCACAGGCCGCTCCCCTGCGCGAACGTCTGCCACGCGCCGTCGCGCCACCGGAACGCCATGTCGCCCCAGTCGCTCGCACGCGTCGGCAGCCGGAAGGCGAGATTCGTCCCCGCCGCCCGCCACGGAGGCGGCGTCACGCCCAGCGGCGTGTTCGGAAACGGCAGCAGGCCGTGCCCCGTGTTCACTCCCGCGGACACCTCCGGGAACACGCGGTTCGGACGCTTCGCGCGCGGCTGGAACGACAGCGGCGCAAGCTCCTCCCGGAACGCGCAGAAGCTGTTGAAGTCGAGCGTCCGGTCGTCCGCGTTCGTGCCGCCCGTCACGCGGAAGCCGAGGAAGGTCGCGCCGTCCTTCACGCGCGCGACCTGCTCGTCGGAGAGCCGCCGCTGCGCGAGATGCCACTCGAGATGGCTCACGTGCAGCAGCTTCACCTCGAACGGCTTTCCGGCCGCGTCGCGGAACTCCGCGACGACGTCCGTCGGCGGCGCGCCGTTCGGCACGTAGTAGACGTTGTTGCCGTAAATCCAGAGCGAGAGTGTATCGAACGGCCCCTTCACGGACACGGGCTGCGGCGGCTTCACGCGAATGGACGGGTTCTTGCCCGTCGCGCGGTACGTGAGGCGGCACACGCCGTCGCCGAACAGCAGGCGGTCCGTCGCGCGCGCGAACGTCGCGACGGCGTTCCGCGTCTCCACGGTCCAGCCCGCCGCGTCCGTCAGCGCGAGCAGCGGGTCGTGCGCGTCGCGCGTGCGGTTCGCCCACACCATCTCGTACGGACGGCGCGCGTCCGCCGTCCCCGCGGCCGGCAGCGCCTTCGCGGACACGCCCCCCGCCAGCAGGGCGGCCGCGGCCAGAATGAACGCCTTCATCGCGTCACCTCACGACGATGAGCGTGCCGC
>JAEDMN010000019.1 GCA_016302985.1 Kiritimatiellia bacterium
GCGGCCCCGGAGAGGGCCGCCCGCGATGTTTCTACGCAGAGATGCGTTTCTATCTGTAGAATCATTTGCCGGGGCGCTTCGGACGCGTCCCGAGCCGCGCGACGATGCGGCGCAGCTCCTGCACGCGGTCGCGGGAGCAGACGAGCGTGGCCTTCCGCGTCTGCACGACGACCACGTCCTTCAGGCCCAGCACGGCGGTGACGCGCCCGCGGTCGGAGACGACGATCGAGTCGGACGTGTCGACGAGGAGCGGATCGCCCAGGCAGGCATTGCCCTGCGGGTCGGACGGAAAGTGCCGCGGAATGGACTCCCACGATCCCACGTCGTCCCAGTCGAAGTCGCTCTCCGCGACCAGGATGTTGTCCGCATGTTCCATCACCGCGTAGTCCACCGAGGTCGCGCGCAGCGGCGGGTAGGCGCGGCGCAGGGCCGCGGACACGTCCTTCGCCGCCGACACGGTGCCGATGAGCGCGCCGATGTCGGGCGCGTGGGCCACGAACGCGGCCTCCATCACGCGCGCCGTCCACACGAACATCCCGGCGTTCCAGAAATAGTCGCCGGAGGACAGGAAGTCCCGCGCCGTCGCGAGGTCCGGCTTCTCGACGAAGCGGTCGACGCGATGGAACACGGTCTTCGTCCCCGTCGTCACGGTCTCGCCCCGGCGGATGTAGCCGAATCCCGTGGCGGGCGTCGACGGCACGATGCCCATTGTCACGATCGCGTCCTTCTTCGCGGCGACGCGGATCGCGTCCCGCAGCGCGCGGCGGAACTTCGCGGCCGGTTCCATCACGTGGTCCGCGGTCAGGATGCAGCCGACCGCCTCGGGACCGCCCAGCCGCTTCACGAGACCGACGGCGACCGCGACGGCCGCCGCCGTGTCGCGGCGGCAGGGCTCCGCGAAGATGTTCCCCGGCGGAACGGACGGCAGTGCGCGGCGCGTCTGCGCCACGAAGCGGCGCGCGGTCACCACGAGCGTCCGTTCAGGGGGGATCAGTCCTTCCAGACGGTCCAGCGCATGGCGGATGAGCGGCTTGCCGCCAAACAGGTCGACGAACTGCTTCGGGCGCTCGGGCGTGGAGACGGGCCAGAAGCGCTCTCCGTTCCCGCCGGCGATGATGATGGCGTAGGCCGTCGCCGCCATTGGTCACTTCCCCGTGCCCAGGCGTTCGCCCGCGTACTTCTTCTCGTGGATCGGCCCCCACCACCACCTGTTGTCCAGGTACCACTGGACCGTGCGGCGGATGCCGGTCTCGAAGTTCTCGCGCGGTCTCCAGCCGAGTTCGCCCATGAGCTTCGCGGGGTCGATGGCGTAGCGCAGATCGTGGCCGGGACGGTCCGCCACGAAGGCGATCAGCGACTCGTACTTCGTCCCGTCCGCGCGCGGACGCAGCTCGTCGAGGATGCCGCAGACCGTCTTCACCACCTCGAGGTTCGTGCGCTCGTTGTGGCCGCCCACGTTGTAGGTCTCGCCCGGCGCGCCCTTCTCGTTCACGAGCAGCAGCGCGCGCGCGTGGTCGTCCACGTACAGCCAGTCGCGGATGTTCGCGCCCTTGCCGTAGACCGGCAGCGGCTTCCCGTCCAGGCAGTTGAGGATGATCAGCGGGATGAGCTTCTCGGGGAAATGGTAGGGCCCGTAGTTGTTCGAACAGTTCGTGATCAGCGTCGGCAGGCCGTAGGTGTCGTGCCAGGCGCGCACGAGATGGTCGCTCGCGGCCTTCGAGGCGCTGTAGGGGGAATGCGGCGAATAGGGCGTGCGCTCCGTGAAGAAGCCCGTCTCGCCCAGGGTGCCGTACACCTCGTCCGTCGAGATGTGCTGGAAGCGGAAGGCCGCCCGCGCGTCCGCGCCAAGCGTCTTCCAGTACTTCAGCGCGGCCTGCAGCAGCGTCGCGGTGCCGGTCACGTTCGTGCGGATGAATTCCCCGGGGCCGTCGATCGAGCGGTCGACGTGGGACTCCGCCGCGAGGTGGAAGACCGTGTCGGGGCGGAACTCCGCGAACGCGCGGTCCATCTCCCCCTTGTCGCAGATGTCCGCCCTGAGGAAGGCGAGGCGCGGGTTCGCGGAGGCGAGCGTCGCGGGGTCGAGGCCGACCTCCTGCAGCGACTCGGGCACGCCGGCATACGTCAGCTTGTCGACGACCAGCACCTGCGCCTCCGTCTCCTTCAGCAGCAGGCGCGCCAGCGCGGACCCGATGAACCCGGCCGCGCCCGTGACGATGCAGCGCTTCGCGTAGCCCATCACGCCACCTCCCGTCCGCGCGCAAGCAGGCGGTGGGACTGCAGGATGGCGAGGATCGCGAAGACGGCGATCATCATCTCGCCGCCCTCCTCCAGTGCGGTGAACAGCGCGCCGACGGCATCGACCGCGTCGTCCTTCGGCTTCGGCAGGCCGACGACGTGGCGGTACCAGGCCGGCATGCGGTCGCAGAGCTGCACCATCACGCCCGAGCCGCCGAAGCAGCCGACGGACCACGCCACGGGGTGGAGGCGGAAGACGCCGAGCGCGAACGGCTTCGCGAAGTACGCGAGCGTCGCGGCGAAGACGCCGAAGAACGCCGTGAAGTAGAAGACGATCAGCGCCTTCGCGGAGAGCGGCACCTCCGGGTGGGTCAGCACCGGCATCTTGAACGGCGTGCCCGAGAGGGCCTTCCCGCTCGCACGCACGAGGCCGTACACCTTCCCGTCCGCGTTGACGAAGCCCGGGAAGAGCGCCTTCATGGCCACCAGGTGCAGGTCGAGCTCCTTCACGACCGCCATCGTCGCGACGCACGTGACCGCGAGGCAAAGGACCGTCCGCCGGCGCCGGGAGCCGGAGAACGGGCACTTCCACCACACGAGCGGCACGATCGCCGCATAGAACGGCAGCGTCGCCAGCTCAAACGGCGAACGGCCGTCCTGGTCGAACGCGTGGCGCAGCGCCACGGGATCCATGGCCAGCCAGGTCGCCAGCAGGGCCAGCAGGCCCACAAAGAACAGGACCGGCGCGGAATACCACGCCAGTCCGAACGACTTGCTCTTGTCGTCTTGACTCATGTGTATCTCAGGACTTCGTCAACCGTCGTGTAGCCGTCGAGGATGGCGCGCACGCCGTCCTCGCGCATGGTGCGCATGCCGAGTTCGCGGGCCTTCTCGCGGATGACCAGCGTCGGGGAACGCGCGTTGATGAGTTCGCGGATCGGGTTCGAGACGCGAAGGTACTCGAAGATGGCCTTGCGGCCCTTGTAGCCCGTGCCGTTGCAGGTCTTGCAGCCCTTGCCGAAGAAGAACGGGCGGCCGCCGATTTCGTCGCGCTGGAGGTTGATGCGGTCCAGCGTCTCGTCGTCCGGCTCGTAGCCCTCCTTGCAATCCTTGCAGCAGGTGCGCAGAAGTCGCTGGCCCAGCACCGCCTCGAGCGTGGACGCCACCATGTAGGGCGCCACGTTCATGTCCACGAAACGCATCACCGCGCCGGCGGCGTCGTTCGTGTGCAGCGTGGAGAACACCAAGTGGCCCGTGAGGGCGGCCTGGATGGCGATCTCGGCCGTCTCCAGGTCGCGGATTTCGCCGACCATGATGATGTCCGGGTCCTGACGCAGGAAGGCGCGCAGCACCTTCGCGAACGTGTTGCCCACCTCGTGGTTGATCGGCACCTGCACGATGCCGTCCATGTCGTATTCGACAGGCTCCTCGGCGGTCAGCAGCTTCGAATCGATCGTGTTGATGCGGCGCAGCACCGAGTACAGCGTCGTCGTCTTGCCGGAACCCGTCGGGCCCGTCACGACGATGATGCCGTTCGGCTTCTCGATGTCCATCGTGATCTGCTCGTACACGTCTTCCGGCAGACCGACGTTTTCAAGGTCGAGGGACGTCGCGCTCTGGTCGAGAATACGCATCACCACGGACTCGCCGTGGGTGGTCGGCAGGCAGCTCACGCGGAGGTCGACCGGGCGGCCCGCCACGTTGATCGCGATGCGGCCGTCCTGCGGAATGCGGCGTTCGGCGATGTTGAGGTTCGCCATGATCTTCACGCGGGAGATGATGGCCGGCGCCATGGAGACGTCCGGGGCCTTCACCTCGTACAGCGCGCCGTCGACGCGGTAGCGGATCTTGAAGTCGTGCTCGAAGGGCTCGATGTGGATATCCGCCGCGCGGTCCACGACGCCCTGGTAGAGGATCATGTTGACGAACTTGACGATGGCGTTGTTGTTCGCCGCGCCCTCGAGCGCCGCCACGTCGTTCGGGTCGCTCTTCAGCGACTCGTCCGCCTCCATGCCCTCGCCGATGGACTTCAGCACGTCCGCGACGGAGTCCGACGCGTCGCCGTAGTGCTGCGAGATGCGCTCGGCCACGTCCTTCTCGCGCGCCATGACGAAGCGCACTTCCTTCGACAGCGAGAACGAGACCTCGTCGGAGACCATCGGGTCCACCAGGCCGGAGGTCGCCAGCGTCACGCTCGTCGGGTCCGACGCCACGCACAGCACGTTGTACATGCGGGCGATGGACGGCGGAATCGAGTGGACGACATCGGCGTCGAGCTCCATGGACGCGAGGTCGACGACCTCGCAGCCCTGGTAGGCCGCCATCATGCCGAGAAGCGAATCCTCGTCCATGTAGCCGCCCTCGATGACGATGTCGCGGATGGCCTTGCCGCCCGAATTCCTCTGTTCCTCGAGGATGGTGTCGACGCCGTCCTGGTCCAGGACGCCGTTTTTCACCAGTAGATCAAGCAGCGGATCGAATTGCTGTGCCATTAGCGGCGCCCCATTTCTTCCTTGAGCTTCGCGACGACCGTGTCGGGGTCCTGCGACTTCGTGATGAGCTCGTCGTACGAGATGAGCCCGTTGCGGTAGTGGTCCATCAGGCATGCGTCGAGCGTGACCATGCCGTACTTCGCCCCGGTCTGGATGTCGGAGCGGATCTGGAAAGTCTTGTTGTCCCGGATGCGGCTGCGGATCGACGACGTCGCGAGCATGATCTCGAACGCCGCGATGCGGCCGTGCACCTGTCCGTCCGGGCCCAGGCGCGGCAGCAGGATCTGCGAAATCACCGCCTGCATGCTCACGGAGAGCTGCGTGCGCACCTGCTCCTGCTGGTCGGTCGGGAACGCGTCCACGATGCGGTCGATGGTCTCGGCCGCGCCGGTCGTGTGCAGGGTGCCGAAGACGAGGTGGCCGGTTTCGGCCGCGGTGATCGCCGCGCCGATCGTCTCGAGGTCGCGCATTTCGCCGACGAGGATCACGTCCGGGTCCTGGCGCAGCGCGCGGCGGATGGCCTCCGCGAAGGACGGCACGTCCGAACCGACCTCGCGCTGCGTGACCAGCGACTTCTTCGACGTGTGGTAGAATTCGATCGGGTCCTCGATCGTGACCACGTGCACGCCGCGCTGCTGGTTGATCACGTCGATCATCGACGCGAGCGTCGTGGACTTGCCGGAGCCGGTCGGCCCCGTCACGAGGATGAGCCCGCGCGGCTTGAAGAGGAGCTCGCGGATCGAGGGCGGCAGGCCGATCTGGTCGAGCGTGAGCAGCGTGGACGGAATCATGCGGAGCACGCAGCCCCAGCGCCCGCGCTCCTTGAACACGGAGACGCGGAAGCGCGTGCCGTCGTCATGCGCGAGCGCGAAGTCGCAGCCGCCGTTCCGCTCGACCTCCTCGATCTGCCCGGGCGTCATGATCTCCTGGCAGAGCTCGTAGGTCTCCTGTTCGGTGAAGCACTCGTCCGCGATCGCCACGAGCTCGCCGTGCACGCGGAGCTCCGGCGGCATCAAGGCCCGCACGTGCAGGTCGGACGCACCTTCGTCGATGGTCGCCTGCAGCAGGTCCTTCATCGTGATGTCGCTGGCCATGGGGTCACCCTTCCACGCGGATTAGTCGGCATCGCCCATCGTGGCCTGCAGGACCTCCCTGAGGGAGGTCATGCCGGACGCGACCTTCAGCATGCCGTCCTCGCGCAGCGTGCGCATGCCCATTTCGCGGGCGCGCTGGCGCAGCACGGACGACGGCGCGTGGTCGAAGATCAGGCGCTGGATCGTGTCGTCGACCTCGAAGATCTCGAAGATGCCCTTTCGGCCCTTGTAGCCGTTGTTGCACTTCGAGCAGCCCCTGCCGACGTACATGTGCTCCGGAATGACCTTCGCGATCGATCCGAGCATCTTGAGGTCGCGCTCCGTCGGCGTGTACTCCTCCTTGCAGTTCACGCAGATCGCGCGGACGAGTCGCTGCGCCAGGCAGGCGCGCACGGCCGACGCCACGAGGAACGGCTTGCAGCCCATGTCCGTCAGACGGGTGATGGCCGAAGGCGCGTCGTTCGTGTGCAGCGTGGAGAACACCAGGTGGCCGGTGAGGGCCGCTTCCATGGCGATGCCCGCGGTCTCCTCGTCGCGGATTTCGCCGATCATCACGATGTTCGGCGCCTGACGCAGGATGGAGCGGAGGGCCGCCGAGAAGTCGAGGCCGACGTCGCGGTTCACCTGCACCTGGTTGATGCCGCTCATCTGGTATTCGACAGGGTCCTCGACCGTGATGATCTTGCGGTCCGGCAGGTTGATCTGGCCGAGGGCCGCGTACAGCGTCGTGGACTTGCCGGAACCGGTCGGCCCCGTCACGAGCACCACGCCGTCGGAGAGGTGGATGAAGCGCTCGAACTTGTTCTGGTCGTCGGAGAGGAAGCCCAGCTGCGGCAGGCCCAGCGACAGGTTCGACTTGTCGAGAATACGCATGACGATCGATTCGCCATGGTTCGTCGGCACCGTCGAGACACGGAGGTCGAGGTCGCGGCCGCCCACGTTGACCTGGATGCGGCCGTCCTGCGGGATGCGCTTCTCGGAGATCTTGATCTTCGACATGATCTTGATTCGCGAGAGGATCGCGCCCTGCAGGCGCTTCGGCGGCGAGTCCATCTTGCGGAGGGCGCCGTCGATGCGGTAGCGCACGCGGAATTCCTTCTCCATCGGCTCCAGATGGATATCGGACGCCTTCATCTTGATGGCGTTGGAAAGCAGAAGCGAGCACAGCCTGATGACCGGCGCGTCGTCGCCGTCCGCGCTCTCCTCGCCGCCATAGCCGTCGTCGTTGCGCGTCGTCACCTCGTCCGCGCCGCTCGGGTAGAGCTTCTCCATGACGGCGCGCACTTCCTCGGAAGGCGCCAGGACGGCCTGCACGTCCTTGCCGTGCAGGACGTAGCGCAGCGAGTCGACCGCGTCGTAGCCCATCGGGTCGGACAGCACCACCGTGACGGACTCCGCGTCGGCCATGACCGGCGCCACGCCGTACTTGCGGGCGATTTCGGGCTCGATCTGCTTCGCCACCTCCACATCGATGGCGCCGGGGTCGATGCTCACGTACTTGAGCCCGAACGTGTCGGCGATCGTTCCGAGGACGTCGTCCTCCGAGATGGCGCCGGATGCGACGAGCACGTCGAGCGTGGTCTCGTTCCCCTCGCGCATCGCCTGGGATGCGACATCCAGCTGTTCAGCCGTGACATACCCCCCCTCGCGGAGGAGCTGCAGCACATATTCGTCGTTTGAAGTCATTTTTCTGGTCCGTAGTATAGCGAATCCCGGGGCGGCGCGCAAGCGCTGCGGAAACCGCGGCGGAAACCGTCACCTGAGCAGGCAGGCCACGCGTTCGGGGAACTTGCGGTAGTCGTCGACCGCGATGTAGTCCAGGCCCCTGATGCGCACGTGGCTGTCCCCGCCCCCGTCGTCGAAGTCGTCGCCGACGAAGACGATCTCGTCGCGCGCGTAGCCATGCTCCTTCGCGTAGGCCATCACGCAGTCGTACTTGTTGTACTGCGGCCCCGCGAAGTCGAAGGACGAGCTGCCGCCGATGTAGACGCTGTAGTCCTTGAAAATCTCGCAGACCTCGGGGTACATCGCCCGGCGCTTCTTCCGGTCGGGGTCGAACGTCACCTTCTGCTCGGCCTTCGGCGCCGTCCCGAGCAGGCCGAACGTGACCATGCCGGATGCGTGGAACTCGACCGGCTTCCCCCAGTACTCGGTGTAGCCGTACTTCTTCCGCAGCCTGTCGGTCTCGCGCAGGAAGAACGCCTGGTCGACCTTGTTCGTGACCTGGCGGACGATGGTGAACTTCCCGTCCACCATCTTCGACTCCTGCATTCCGTAGTTCGCGAGGATGTCGATCGGATAGTCCCCCATCTGGTGGTAGATCCGCGGCGCGTTCCCCGCCCCGACCATCACGCACTTGTACTTCTCCTGCAGCCGGTCGAGCACCGCGAGGTTCTCCTTCGGCGGCGCCGTCCGGTGCTGGCAGAGCGTCGCGTCCAGGTCCAGGCAGACGAGGCGCTTCCTCGCCCCCTTCTTCACGAGCGCCGGCGCGGTCTCGGCCAGCAGGCCCTCCTCCTTCCCGCACATCTCGAACACGAGCTCGCCGCCCGCCATCACCTGCGCGTGCGTCAGCTTGAAGCCCTCGAGCGGCCGGCCGTTCAGCGTCACGCGCTTCACGTACTTGTTGGCGCGGGAGAGGTTCTTCGCGACGACCGCGAAGGTCTTCCCGTTCCCGAGCGCGAAGCGCACGCCGGGCACCTGCGGCGCGCCGAGCACGTACTCGCCGCCGCACGGGTTGAACGGGTAGAAGCCCGCCGCGCCGAAGAGGTACCACGCGCTCATCTGGCCGCAGTCGTCGTTGCCGCAGAGGCCGTCGGTCTTGTTCAGGTAGAACCTGTCGAACACCTCGCGCACCACCTCGGCCGTGCGCGTGGCGCGGTTTGCGAACTGGTAGAAGTACGCCACGTGGTGGCTCGGCTCGTTGCCGTGCGCGTACTGGCCGATGAGGCCCGAGACGTCGAGCACGAAGCCGGCCCCCTCGGTCTTCTCGGGCTGCCGGAAGAGCGCGTCGAGCTTGTTCGCGAACGCCTGCGTGCTGCCGTAGAGCGAGATGAGCCCCTCCGGGTCGTGCATGACGTGCCACGTGTACTGCCAGCTGTTGCCCTCCGTGAAGTCGTTCGGGATGTCCGCGCCATGCCCCAGGCGGAACGGGTCGAACGGCGTGCGCCAGTTCCCCTTCGTGTCCCGCCCGCGCACGAGGCCCTCCTTCCGGTCGAAGACGTTGCGGTAGTTGCCCGCGCGCTTCGCGAAGAACGCGGCCGCGTCCTTCTTCCCGAGCGCCGCCGCGAACCGGGCCGCGCAGTCGTCGTCGTACGCGCACTCGAGCGCGCGGCTCACGCTCTCGCCCCTGATCTCGTCGAACGGATAGTAGCCGTACTTGTCGAGCAGGTCCCAGCGCTCCTTGTGACGGCCCTTGTGCGCCGCGCGCAGACTGTCCTCCACGGCCGCCCAGGCTGCGTTCCAGTCGATTCCCGGGAAGCCCTTGAAGTAGGCGTCGACGATCACGGGGACCGAATGCGTGCCGATCATGCACTGGTTGTCCTTGCCCCACAGCGTCCAGATCGGCAGGTAGCCCGCCGCCTTCCGGTGCGCGATCATCGTGTTCACGAAGGACGGCACCAGCTCCGGCGCGAGGATGGTGTAGAGCGGATGCGCCGCGCGGAACGTGTCCCACAGCGAGAGCGTCGAAAAGTACTTCCCGTCCGGCGACGTCGCGACCTTCCCGTCCGCGCCGCGATAGCGTCCGTCGACGTCCGCGATGTTGTTCGGCTGGATGCAGAGGTGGTAGAGCGCCGTGTAGAAGTTCGCCTTCTCGTCCGCCGTCCCGCCCGTCATCTCCATGCGGCGGAAGTACCTGTTCCACTCCGCGCGCGCGCGGTCCTTCACGCCCGCGAAGTCCCATGCCGGGATCTCCTTCGCGAGGTTGGCCTTCGCGCCGTCGACGTCCACGCCCGACAGCGCCAGCTTGACGGAGAGCGTCTCGCCCGGCTTCAGGTCGAAGTCGAGCACGAGGCGGTCCGCCTTCTCCGCGGGATCCGCCTTCGGCAGCTTCGCCGAACCCGCGATGGGACGGTCCGTCTCGAGCACGAAGCTGTACTCGCGCTCGACCCAGTTGCGCACCTTGCTGCGGCCCACGAGGCGGTTCGGGCCCTCCTGGCGGATCTCGCTCTCGAGCACGTGGTTCTTCAGCCGGCCCGGGAACACGACGCCCCACTGGCCGTCCACCATCAGGTGCGCCCGCCCCTGCTTCCCGTAGGTGAAGCGGTAGATGGCCGCATGCGGCGCCACCGCGATCTCCGTCGCGACGTCCGCATCGTCCAGCGTGACCGCGTAGTAGCCCGGCGTCGCCGTCTGCGTCTCCTTGCGGTAGCGGCTGGACCTCTTCGGCGCGAGCCCGTCGCCCGCCCAGGGGAGCAGCAGCAGGTCGCCGAGGTCGTTGCAGCCCGTGCCGCTCAGGTGCGTCTGCGAGAAGCCGAAGATGTTCGTGTCCGCGTAGCGGTACCCGCTGCAGTAGTCCCAGCTCTCCGTGCCCGTGTCCGGCCCCGCCTGCACGAGACCGAAGGGATAGGACGCCGCCGCGAAGCAGTGCCCGTTGAACGCGCACCCGACATACGGGTTCACGTGCTGCGCGAGATCGGCCTGCGGAGCCGGCGCACGCGTGCAACCGCACGCCGCCAGCAACGCGAGAAGAAGAGCGGAATAGAGTTTCATGTCAGATAGTATACCAAACATGCCCGCCTTCACGGAAAGCGAAACCGCCCCGCCGGGAATCGGCGGGGCGGTCCGTGCGGAATCCGGACGCGCGGGCCTACTTCACGATGGGCGTGAGCACCATGTTGCGGAAGTCCGCGTCGGAGTGGTCGCCCTGCAGGTAGATCGGGCCGTTCACGAACTCGTCGCTCGTGATCGCGCCGCCCGTGCAGCCGAGGACCGGCTGGTTGTCGATGATGTTCACGCCGTTGAGCACCACCGTCACGTGGCGCTTGTAGAGCAGCACGTCGACGTGCTGCCACTCGTTCGCCGGCTTCTCGGCGGCGACGCGCGGCGTGATGCGGCCGTAGAACGCCGCCATGTTGTGGCAGTCGACCGGCTTGCCATAGCTGTCCAGCACCTGGATCTCGTAGATGCCGCGCAGATAGACGCCCGAATTGCAGTTCGGCAGCACCTTCACGTCGTAGGAGAGCTTGAAGTCGAAGAAGTCCGCGCGCTTCGTCTTGAGGTTCGTGCCGTGGCCGTCCGGCTTGCCGTCGGGCTTGCGCTTGATGCGGTTCGAGAGCACGCCGTCCTTGAGCGTCCAGCCGTTGTAGTTCCCGTTCATCGGCGTCCAGCCCTCGATGCCGTCCGCGAGCAGGTCGATGGGCGTGCCGTAGACGGCATCCCCGACGTCCGGAGCCGGCGGCAGCGCGGGGATGCGCTTCGCCTGCGCCGTCTCGCGGCCGAGCTCCTTGCCGGTGCCGTCCACCGTGACGAACGTCACGTCCGCCACGGCGCCCTTCGCGACCAGCGTCGTGACGCGGTAGCGGGCCTTGGCGGCGTCCTTGTCCCGCCTGATGCACTGCTTCATCGTCGCGGTCACGCCGTCGGCCTTCACCTCGTCCTGCGCGTTCGGGGAGCCGCCGCCCCAGAGCAGCGAGGCGGACGCCTTGCCGTCCTTGTCCTTGAAGACGCCGAGCCAGAACGCGCCCGGCTTCTGGATCGCCCAGCGGCCGACGGCGCCCTGGCAGGTGCAGTCCGCGCACGCACACGTCTCCGTGCAGCCGCAGGCGTTGGTGGTGGGCGCGCACGCGCAGGTGGCGGACGCGCAGCCGGTCAGCACGGCGGAGACGAGCCCCGCCGCGAAAAGGGACATGATGGTTGTAGTTTTCATGCCCCCATTATAGCACAACTCGCCTCAGGCGATGGCGAGCATGCGCTCGATCGCGGTGCGGGCGCGGTCCGCGACGTCCGCCGGCACGACGACCTCGTTCGTCCCGTCCTTCAACGTCCAGAACAGGTTCTCGAGCGTCGTCTTCTTCATGTTCGGACAGGTCATCTGCCCGTTCACCGGATAGAAGGCCTTCCCGGGATTCTCCTTGCGGAGGCGATGGAGGATGCCGATTTCGGTGCCGACGATGAACGCCTGCGCCGCGCTCTCGCGCGCGAACCTGCACATGCCGCCCGTGGAGAGCGCATGGTCCGCCGCGTCGCGCACGTCCTTCGCGCACTCGGGGTGCACGAGCACGACCGCGCCCGGATGCGCCGCGCGCGCGGCCTCGATCGCCGCCGCGGAAAGCCGCGCGTGCGTCGGGCAGTAGCCCGGCCAGAGCTCGTACGTGCGGCCCAGCAGGCCGGAGATGTGTCCGCCCAGGTGCTGGTCGGGCACGAAGAGGATCTTCTCGTCCGGACCGAACGTGCGCATGACCTTCTCGGCGTTGCCGCTCGTGACGCACATGTCGCACTCGGCCTTCACCTCGGCCGTGGAGTTCACGTAGCAGACCGCCTTCGCGCCGGGGTGCTTCGCCTTCAGCGCGCGCAGCTGCGCGGCGTCGATCATGTCCGCCATCGGGCAGCCCGCGGACGGGTCGGGAATCAGAACCTTCTTCCCGGGATTCAGGATCTTCGCCGTTTCCGCCATGAAGTAGACGCCGCAGAACACGATGACGTCCGCCTCGACCTGCGTCGCCTTGCGCGCGAGCTCGAGCGAGTCGCCGGTGAAGTCGGCGACGTCCTGCACCTCGGGGCGCGTGTAGTTGTGCGCCAGGATGACGGCGTTGCGCGCCTGCGCGAGCGCGCGGATCTCTTCGGCAAGATTCATGGTGTCCTTCCTGTCCCGGCCGCTTGGGGGTCGGATTCGGACATTATACCAAATGTACGCCCCGCAGGCGCGGCGCTAGACGCCGAAGAGCCACATCGCGCAGCCGACGACGGGCGGCATCGTGAGGATCGACAGCAGGGTCGTGCCGGAAACGAGGCCGACCGAGAGCGACACGTCGCGCGCGTAGCGCACGGCGAACATCGAGGTGAGCGCGGCCACCGGCGCCGAAGCCGCGATGGTGATCGCCACCGCCATCTTCGAATCGAAGGAGACCCCCGCGCGGTGGAGCCCGTAGACCGCGGCGAGGAAAAGCGCCGGCAGCGCGACGAGGCGGAGGAAGCCGACGACATACGCCTCCGGCAACCGCAGCACGGGCCCGAACTTCGCGTTCGCGAGGTTGAAGCCGATGATGATCATCGCGAGCGGCGTGTTGAGGTCCGCCATCATCGCCACGGGACGGCCCGCGAATTCCGGCAGCTTCCACGAGAAGAGGAAGAACGGCAGGCCGACGGCGACGCCGATCGAGCCCGGGTTCAGGAACAGCGTGCGCAGCCGCACGTCCTTCAGCGACCCGCAGAAGGTCACGAGGCCCCAGCTCCAGAAGAGGAGATTGAAGACCACCACGTACGCGACGCCGTAGAAGACGCCGTCCTCGCCCAGCAGCGCATGCTCGAGGGGGATGCCCATGAAGCCCGCGTTGGAGAAGACGATGGACGTCTTGAGCACGCTGCTCTGCAGCCTGTCGGCGCGCCGCATGGTCAACGCCGCCGCGAGCATGCCGAGCAGCGGCGAGAGGAACGAGAACGCGAACGCCCACCCGAGGCCGACCAGGAGGTCCGGCTTGAACGCGTGCGCCTGGAAGGAATGCACGATCAGGCACGGCGTCACGATCAGGATGAGGACGTTGACCATCCCCTTGACCGACACCTCGGTCAGCAGCTTCGCCTTGTTGCACGCGAAACCGATCGCCATCAACATGAACAGCACGCCAACCTGCTGGGCGACAATGAGCAGACTCTCCAACATGACGGGGCGGGATTATAGCACTTCTAAACCACAATGCACTTCGTATTTGGCGGTTGACTGGATTTTCTAGCACCTCTAGCGCATCTAGGGCCTCCAGTCGGCCATCCCCCTTCAGGCCGGGTGGCTGAAGAACCGGTAGAACTGGTACCACTGCCCGGGATGCGCGCGGACCTCCTCCTCGAGGAACGCGACGTACTGGTCGAGCAGCCGCGGCGCCGTCGTCCCCTCCGCGGCGTCGAACAGCCGGAAGCGCGCCTCGTACGCGTTCCACCCCGTGCGGACGCAGGTCACGAAGAAGACCGGACTCTCCATCAGCTTCGCGAACGCGAACACGCCCTTCGGCCAGCGGCAGTCGCGCCCGAGGAAACGGTGCGCGAGCGTCTTGCCCGACCCCGCGCTCACCCGGTCCCCCGCCATCAGCACGAGCTCGCCCCGCCCGATCGCCTCCTGCATCCGCACCGCCGTCTCGACGCCGATCCCCTCCACCGCGTGCAGCGTCAGCTTCGACGCGTCGAAGTGCTTCATGAACATCTTCGTGAACACCGCGTCGTGCCCCATCTGCTGGAAGGCGTGGACGTGCGGAACGGAGGCGGGGGAGGAGGCCGTGTGCGCGTGTGCGAGCGAGAGTGGCAGCGCCGGAAGAACCTCGACCGTGCCGACGTGCGTCGAGACGAGAAACGCGCCCCTGCCCGCGGAGACGAGATCGCGGAACGCGCGCCAGCCGGCGTCGTCCCGCACCGCCATCGCGGGCAGGTCCTTCTTCAGCGTGCAGGCGTCCGTCTTGTCCGCCAGCGACCAGGCGAAGCCGAGCAGGTGCCGGAACAGCTGCCGGTGCGTCGGCCGCGGCGCGGCGGGGTCGACCTCCGCCAGCACCGCGTAGAACGCGCGCAGCGCATCCCGCGCCGGCTTCGCGAACGGATAGATGCACGCCATCACCGGAACGGTGACGAGCTTCTGCAACCCCTTCCCGCACCACGCGTACAGGCACCACATGAACTGCATCCGCCATCGCCCCGCGCTCTGCTCGCCCTGCTCGTGCCAGGCCGCCGCGCACCGGGGACCGGTGCGCCCCCTGGATTGGGTTGCGCGCCGGCCCCCGGCGCGCGAAAAGACGTACGCGAAGGACAGCCCGCACGCGAACGTCACGCCCATCGCCCGCGTCACCGGGAACCCGGTGAACGCCAATAGGCCCAGGCCCGCGAGGGACGAGAGGAACGAGAAGAACACCGTCCGGCGCGTGGAAGGGGCGGACGCGCCCCGGTGGAAGATGACGTAGTCGAGCCCCAGGCCGACCATCACGAAGAAGCACAGCAGCGTGAAGCTGGTCAACGGCAGGCCCAGCCAGCCCAGCGCGCCGACCGTGACGCAGATGGACATCGCGAGCGGCCAGACATACCGGAGGACGTCCCTGCGGAACAGGATCAGCAGCAGGACGGACAGGACGGCCAGCGAGATCCCCAGCAGCCTCAGCGTCGACGAGAAAAACCGGTCGAAGATCTCCTGGATGGCCCGCCGCGGCTCGAAGACGACCACGTGCGGATCGCGCGGAACGAAGTCCGCCCCGCACGGAACGACCAGTCCCCGCCCCGTGCCGCGGAACGAGTCGACGACCCGCTTCAGCCCGCCGGATTCCAGCTGCTCCGGATCCAGGAACCCCTCCCCCTTCGGCGGGACCGCTGCGGCCTTCAGGCCCGTCATCTTCGCGTACTTCGCCCCTTCGCGCGCATGCAGCTGCGCGACGAGGGCCGCGTTCTCCCGCTGCCGCCTCAGCGACGGGACGATTGCGGAGAGCCCCCGCAGCCCCTCCGCCTCCTCGCGCTCCAGGCACTCCTGCAGACTGCCGCCCGTCACGCACGCGATCCGCGCCGACTCGGACGGATTCAGCGACATGAACAGGCGCTCGCCTTCGGCCAGGTAGCCGTCCGGCCGATAGAAGGTCGCGGGGTCGGACGCGACCTCGATCCGGAAGACTCCCGCACTGAGGAAGAGTAAAAGGACGGCGGCGACCCATTCCGGCAGGACCCGCCGCCCCGGCGCACGCGCGTCCACGCCCTCCGCGCCGTCCGCGGGAGCCCCCTGGCACGGCCACGCCAGCACGGCGAGATAGACCGCAGCCAGCCCCGCCATCGTGAACACGGCCATCTGCCGCAGCGCAACCATCTCCGAGAACAGGAGCGGGGAGAAGCAGGCCAGCGTCGTCAGGAGGGAGCATGTCAGCGGCTTCAGGACGCGTCCCGCCCCGCCCGCTGCGCGCGCATGGTAGACGTAGTCGACGGAGAGCCCGATGAGCGACGTGCCGAAGACGAACGTCAGCACGTGCGGATGCGGGAAGACGGCGAACAGCGCACCCGCCGCGACGAGGAACGAGGCCCCGATCGACAGGAGGAGCTGCGGCAGGAAGCGCAGCGAGCGGAAGAGCATCCAGCCGAACAGCGCGACGAGGACCGTCGACACGCCCGAAAGGACGTTGATCTCGATCTTCGCGCGGGACGTGGAATGGACGGTGTGGAAGATCGGCCCGCCGCACCAGACGCGCACGTCGTCCGCGGCCGTCCGGTTGAAGGCCTCGGCCCGTTCCCGGAGGGCGGCAACCGCGGCCGTCACGTCCCCGTCGAGCTCCAGCATCTGCAGCAGGTAGTGGCGGCCGTCGCGTTCGCAGGCCGGATAGCCGTCCCCGAGCGACCACCCCGGGGCGAGGTTCGCCTGCAGGGACATCGCATAGTCGGTCCCCAGCAGAAACGGATCGTCCTTCACGGAGAAGAGCGGCGGCGCGGGACTGAACAACCGCGCAGCGGCGGCGGCGGAGACTTCGCCGAACCTGCCGTCCAGCAGCAGCTGCCGCGTTCCGGGCGACAGAAGCCCGGCCTTCCGCGGCCCGAGGAACTTCAGAAGCGACTTCAGGTCCAGCGACGCCCGCTGGTGGACATTGGAGCAGAACGCGTCGGCGACGGCCTTCAGGCGGTCCGGATCGGACCCCTCGAAGAGCAGCCGGCCCTGCCGCGACAGGCCCTTCGACACGTCGCGCAGGCACGCGTCCGCGTCGATCGACGCGAGCGACAGGAGGTCGGTCTCGACGCGCAGCCCCTCGGAGACCCGCACCGCCAGCACACCCGCCGCCAGCGCGAGCACCAGGGCGAAGATGGCGCGCAGCAGCCTCACCGCTTCAGCTCGATCTCAAGCCGGTCGCCGTTCCGGAAGTCGACCGTCAGCGTCTCGGGGAAGCCCGTCGGGGGGACGGCCCTCACCTCCTTCACGAAGTCCTTCACTTCCTTGATCTCGAAGATCTTCGCGATCGCGTCGACGTCGTTCTTCAGGCGCGTCGTGGTCGTCCTCCCGTTCACCGTCATCGCGTAGTTCGTCGGCGTCGCGACAAAGGTGGACGGCAGCGGCTCCCGCGTGTTCCACTCGAAGAACTTCCCCTTCTCGAAGCGGAACGTGCCCTTCGACGTGATCGTCACCTCGACGTCCGCGAGCGTCTTGCGCTGCACGAACGTGCCGGAGGCATGGTCCGGCATCGTGGCGTCGGACGGCGCCGGGGCCGCGCCCGCACAGGCGGCGGAAACCAGAAAAGCTAGAAGCAGAGAATGCCGCTGGAACATGTCGTCTCCCCTCTCCGGTACTCGCAGGACATCTCGTGGTCGGACGTGCGCGCCAGCGTCAGGCGCACGCGCATGCCGGGCGTGACCACGTTCGTGAACTTCATCTTCTTCACCGCGTCCAGCGTGAGCTCGCGTCGCAGGAAAAGGCCGGCGAAGTGCGTCGCCATGCCGAGCTGCACGACGCCGGGCAGGACCGGGAAGCCGTCGAAGTGCCCGCCGAAGTACGGCGCGCCGGCGTCGAACACGAGGTCGGCGGACCACGTCTCCGCGTCCTGCGCGACGTTCGAGACGAACGGCTCCACGAGGTTCGTCTCGAGGATCTCGCGCAGCTTCGCCGTCTGCACCTTCCCCTGCGCGTTGCGCGGCAGCTCCATCACGAACCGGTAGCGCTTCGGCGCCGCGCCCCTCGGGAAGACGGGCAGCAGCTTCCGGCGGAGGGCGAGCGCGAGCGCCTTCTTGCCGACGGAGACGTCGACGGACGGGTCGAGCACGACCACGGCGCCGAGCGTGTCGCCGTGCCGGCCCGCGAGCGTCGCGAGGGCGGCCTCCTTCACCTCGGGCAGCTCCTGCATCCGCGTCTCCATCTCGGGCAGCGACACGCGCTGCTCCGCGATCTTCACCAGGCGGTCCATCCGCCCGAGCAGCCGGAACCCGCGTCCGTCCGCCTCCAGTTCCACCCCGTCTCCCATGACGAATCCCTGCTCAAATGAAAACGGCGAATCGACGACGAGCCGCCCCTCCGCGTTCGCCCGCACCTTCACGGGATCGAAGACGCGCCACGCGCAGTCCGGCTCGTCCTGCCGCCGCCAGGCGACGCCGCCCGTCTCCGTGCTGCCGAAGATTTCGCGCGGCGCGACGCCGAAGACGCGCTTCGCGGCGGCGCTCGTCGCGGCCGTCAGCAGTGCGCCGGAGGTCGTGATCTCCACGCAGTTCCGCGGCACGTCGTACTGGTCGGCGTAGGCGCAGAAGCGGTCGAGGAAGCTCGGCGTCGTGACGAGGAAGACCTTCTCCGCGGACCGCATCTTCGCGAGCAGCGTCTCCGGCGTGAGGATCACCTCGGGGTCGACCGCGCAGCCCGCCGCCTTCGGCAGCAGCACGCGCCAGAGCCGGCCGTACATGTGCTGCGGCTCGATCGTGCACAGGAAGAGCGGACCCGTGCCGTCGGCCCGGCGCGGCAGCACGCCTTCCCGCCGCAACTGCGCGAGGTGGTACGCGACCTCCTTCGCCAGCGTGTCGAAGGACTTGACAATCCGCTTCGGCCGCGCGGTCGAGCCCGACGTATGGAACACCGCGGCGAAACGGCGCCGGCGAATCCGGAACTCGGCGAGGACGATCAGCGCCGTCGCGCAGTAGGAGAGGCAGCAGTTCCACGCCACCCAGACGCAGGGGACGTCGAGGCCCGCCTTCTCGAGGCGCCAGACCGGACCCGGCGCATAGATCGTCCCGACGGCGATCAGCCCGTTCACCGCGAGCCAGCATGCCCAGAACACGGTGTACTTCCGGCAATAGTCCTCGGCGCCCTCGGGCAGGATGTGCGGCGGCACCTTCCGCGCGAGCGTCAGGCAGAGCGGTTCGCGCCCCAGCAGCGAGAGCGCGAAGCCGCACGCCGCCGCGGCGCTCATCAGCACCGGGTACCACGCCACGAAGGTGAAGCGCCTGAAAACAAGCGCGGCGGCGATACACGCCGCCAGCACCAGCACGGAACCGTATTTCCGCAGGACCTTCACGGCTCGTTCACGAGCTTGTAGACCGCCTTGGTCACGTCCGCAAGCGTGCGGATCTGGCGGAAATCCTCGGGATTGACCTTCTTCTTCGTCTCCTGCTGGAGACGCACGACGAGGTCGACCGCGTCGATGGAGTCGAGGTCGAGCTCGGTGAAGAGGTTCGTCTCCGGCTTCAGCCTCTCGGGGTCGCACTCGAACTCCTCGACGAGGATGTCCTTGACCGTCTTCTCGATTTCTGCTTCCGTCATTTCAACAGCCTTTCAGCGGACCTACCTGCCCTGGGACACCACGTAATCCGCCAGCGAGGCGACGGAGTGGAAGATCTTCCTGTTCTGCGCCGGATCGGACGAGAACGTGATGCCGAACGCCTTCTTCACAGCCATGCCGAGCTCGAGCGCGTCGATGGAGTCGAGCCCGAGCCCCTCGCCGAAGAGCGGCGCCTCCGTCTCGATGTCGGCCGGTGTCAGGTCCTCGAGATCCAGGGCGGAGACGACCGTCTCCTTCAATTTCGCAACAATTTCCTCGCGTGTCATTTCGCGGTGTATTCTACCATAATGGCCTTTGCCGCCGCAAGCGCACGGCCCCGATGCGAAATCTTGTTCTTCTCGACGTCCCCGAGATCGGCGAACGAACGGTCGTGTCCGTCGGGGATGAAGAGCGGGTCGTAGCCGAAGCCCGCGGCGCCGGACGGCTCCGTGGCGATGCGGCCGGGGCAGTGGCCCTCGACGACATGCTCGCGTCCCGCGGGGTCGACGAGCGCGATCGCGCAGGAGAAGCGCGCGGCGCGGTCCGCCACCCCCTCGAGGTTCTTCAGCAGGAGGGCGTTGTTCGCGGGGGTCGAGCTCGGCTCGCCCGCATAGCGCGCAGACCGCACGCCCGGCGCGCCGCCGAGCGCATCGACCTCGAGGCCGGAGTCGTCGGCCATCGCCCAGTCGCCCCGGTGCTTCGCGGCGATCGCGCGCACCTTGATGAGCGCGTTCCCCGCGAACGTGTTCTCCGTCTCCTCCGCGTCCGGGTCGTCCGCGACGATCTCGAACCCCGGGAGGATCTCCCCGATTTCGCGCAGCTTGTGCGCGTTATGCGTAGCGACATAGATCTTCATGGCTGTTCACCTTCAGGATTTCCATGACATGGCAGAGGACGACCGCGCCCGCACAGGCGTCGTAGAGCGCGTCGTGCCAGGTGCGGCCCGGGCACAGCGCATCGACCCGCGCCTGCAGGCCGAACGTGCGCACGACGTCGCCGAGCGCATACGAGGGCATGAGCGGCCAGAGCTTCTTCACGAGCTTCAGCGTGTCGATCCAGGGACCGAACGGCGTGAGCGGGGCCGCCTGCACGAGCATCGTCCGCTCGGTGCCCGCGTTGTGCGCGACGAGCGGCATGCCGACGAGGCGCGCGGAGATTTCCGGCCAGAGGTCGACCAGCGTCGGCGCCGCCGCGAGCTCCGCCCGGAGCTCCGCCCAGCGGCCCGGTGCGCGCGGGGAGAAGGGACGGTCCGCGGAGACGCGCAGCCACGTCTCCCACCGCGAGGCCACGTCGGGCGCAGGGCCGTCCGCGCCCGGGACGATCTCGACGAGGCCCAGCTGCCAGGGCTCGTTCGGGCACCCCTTCACCGTCCCCGTCGTCTCGAAGTCTAGCGAGACGAACTTCACTCAGCCTTCGTGGTCCCGCTTCAGGAAGAAGATGCGCGCGACGCCGATCACGACCGCGCCGGCCAGGTAGAAGCCCGCGAGCGAGGTGAAGCCCGCCTGCGCGCCGAAGTGTTCCTGCATCCACGCGAGCACGGCCGAGGAGGTCGAGCCGAACACGAAGCCGCAGCAGAGCATCACGCCCGCGGCGGTCGCGTGGTACCGCGGCTTGATCACGTCGAAGAGCGAGGCGAGCACGTTCGAGTCGTACACGCCGCGGAAGACGCCGAAGAGGAACATGCCGACGCAGCACAGCAGGAGCGTGGAGGCCTGCGCCATCAGCACGATGAACGGGATGCCGAGCAGCAGGCCCGCGATGTTCGTCTCCATGCGGATGCCGGGGCGGACCTTCGCGAACCGGTCGGAGATCCGACTGCCCGCCATGACGCCGAGGATCGCGCCCAGGTAGTGCCAGACCACGGCGAAGAGCTCGGGCGCGCCGCGCAGCCAGGGCAGATTCGCCTTCAGCTGCTCGAAACCGGAGGCGAAGACGTCCGACCGCAGGTACGCCGGCATCCACGTCTTGAAGCCGACGTCGACGTAGATGAACATGCCGAGACCGACCGCGAGGAGGATCGCCGAGGGCTTCTTCACGATCGCGCCCACGGTCTCGCCGATGCCGGGCTTCGCCTGCGCCCCCGGCGCGGCGACGGGCTTCGTGTCCTTCAGCAGGAAGACGAGCGCAACGGCCCAGAGGATGCCGAGGCCTCCGAAGACCTTGTACGGCAGGCGCCAGCTGCTCGCGCTCAGTTCGCCCATCCAGCCGCTCGCCCACGTGCAGCCGATGATGCCGACGTAGAGACCGAGCTGCAGCAGCGAGAGCGCGGTCGCGCGGGACTCCCGGTGCAGCTGGCCGATCAGCGACGTGGCCGACGGGTAGTAGAACGTCTGGCCGAAGCCGTTGAGGATGCCGTAGAAGACGAGCAGCGAGGCGAGCGACGTCGCGAAGCCGCTGCAGAAGATGCCGCTGCAGAAGACGAGCACGCCGATCGCGACCATCCACTTGCGGCGGAAGAGGTCCGCCGCCAGGCCCGCGAACGGCACGCAGATGCCGTACATGAACGTGAAGACGGTGCCGACCAGGCCGATCTGCTCCTTGCTGAACCCGAGGTCCGCGCGGATGAAGCTGTTCGTGCCGCTGTAGACCTGCCGCGTGCCCTGCTGCAGGAAGAACGCCACCCACAGCAGCAGCAGCGCGATCCACTTGTAGTTCGGGTTCTCCGTCTTCGCCTCGTTCGCCATCGTCTCCTTCTCCCGTTCCCGCTACTTCCGCGCACCCGCGTCGGATGAAGACTACATCAGGGACTTGTAGAGCTTCGCGATCTGCTCGACCGTGCAGTCGCGCGGGTTGCCCGGACGGCACGCGTCGGCATAGGCGGACTCGGAGAGGAACTGGACGTCCTCCTTCTTCAGCACGCCCTTGAGGTCTGCCGGGATGCCGACGTCCCTGGAGAGCTGCTCGACCGCGGCGATCGCGGCCTTGCGGGCCTGCGCGAGCGTCATCTTCTCGACGCCCTTCACGCCCATCGCGATCGCGATCTTGCGGTACTTGTCGCCCGTCGCCGGGGCGTTGAACTTCATCGCCGTCGGCAGCAGGATCGCGCACGCCTTGCCGTGCGGCATGTCGTAGAGGGCGGAGAGGCCGTGGGCCATCGAGTGGTCGACGCCGAGACCGACGTTGGAGAAACCCATGCCGGCGATGTACTGGCCCAGCGCCATGCCCTCGCGGCCGGACGGCTTGTTCGCCACCGCGTCGCGCAGGTGGAGGGAGATCAGGCGGATCGCCTCGAGGTGCATCATGTCCGTCATCGGGCAGGCGCCCTTGGTGATGTAGCCCTCGATCGCGTGCGTGAGCGCGTCCATGCCCGTGAACGCCGTGAGGCCCCTGGGCATCGAGGCCATCATCTCGGGGTCGACGAACGCGACGACGGGGATGTCGTGCGGGTCGACGCAGACGAACTTGCGCTTCTTCTCGACGTCCGTGATGACGTAGTTGATCGTGACTTCGGCGGCCGTGCCGGCCGTCGTCGGAACCGCGAAGATCGGCTTCGAGGCCTTCGCCGTCGGGGAGAGGCCCTCGAGGGAGCGGACGTCCGCGAACTTCGGGTTGGCGATGATGATGCCGACGGCCTTCGCCGTGTCCATGGAGGAGCCGCCGCCGATCGCGATGATGCAGTCCGCCTTCGCCTTCTTGAACGCCTTCACGCCGTTCTTCACGTTCTCGATCGTGGGGTTCGGCTTGATCTCGGAGTAGACCGCATACTTCACCTTGGCCTTGTCGAGGAGGTCCGTCACCTTCTTCGTGACGCCGAACTTGATGAGGTCCGGATCGGAGAAGACGATCGGCTGCTTGAGCCCGCGGTTCGCGAGTTCGGTGACGATGGCCGTGATGGCGCCGGCGCCATGGTACGAGGTTTCGTTCAGAATGATGCGATTCATTTATAACTCCCTTTAGGTGAAGTATCTCCGAAAGTATAGCACAATCGGGCAATCGATTGCTACCGCACGATGATCACCGCTCCGCGCGCGGCAGGAAGACGGTCTCGACCTTGAGCGCCTTCTTCATCGCGGCGGCGAGCGCCTTCACGCCGAAGGTCTCGGTCTGGTAGTGTCCCGCGCAGATCATCGGCATGCCGATGTTCTCGGCGGCGATCGTCTCGCCCCAGTCCGCCTCGCCCGTGATGTAGAGGTCG
>JAEDMN010000020.1 GCA_016302985.1 Kiritimatiellia bacterium
CCCTAAAGGCGAGGCCTTCACATGGCGAAATTTCAGTACATCGCGCGTGACAGCGCGGGGCAGGAACAGCGTGGCACGATCGACGCGAACGACCGGGCGTCCGCAATTCAGGCGATTCGCGCGAGCGGGCTCTTCCCGAGCGCGATCGGCGAGGTGAAGGGCGCCGCGGCCCCGGCCGCGGCCAAGAAGGATCCGAAGTCCGCCAAGGGCGCGAAGTCCGCGGCGAAGGGCGGCGGTCTCGGCAGCAAGCAGATCAACATCAGGATGCCGAAGTTCCTGATGGGCCGCGTGAAGCCCAAGGACCTCATGGGCTTCACCCGCCAGCTCGCCACGCTGGTCAACGCCGGCCTGCCGCTCATGAAGTGCATGGAGGTGATGAAGAAGCAGAAGATGTCGCCGGCCATGATGGACTGCCTCAACGGCCTCGGCGAGAACATCGCGGGCGGCGCCACCTTCTCCGAATCCCTCACGGCGTACCCGAAGGTCTTCGACAACCTCTACGTCAACATGGTGAAGGCCGGCGAAGCGGGCGGCGTGCTCGAGGTCGTGCTCACGCGTCTGGCCGAGTTCGCCGAAAAGGCGCAGAAGATCAAGAACAAGGTGAAGGGCGCGATGATCTACCCGGCGGTGGTTCTCACGGCCGCCATCGGCATCACCGCGTTCCTGCTCGTGACGGTCATCCCGAAGTTCCAGCAGGTGTTCAACGACATTCTCGGCGGCCAGCAGCTGCCGGCCATCACGGAGTTCGTGATGAAGCTCTCCGACGGCGTGCAGCACAACGGCCTGCAGATACTCGTCGGCTTCGCGGCGCTCGTCGTCATCTACAAGGTGTTCGGCAAGACGAAGTGGGGCGCGTACCAGCTGGACAAGCTGCGCCTCTCGGTGCCGGTGACGGGCACGCTCGTGCGCCGCACGGCGATCGCGCAGTTCTCCCGCACGCTGGGCACGCTGCTGTCCTCCGGCGTGCCGATTCTGCAGGCCCTGGTCATCGTGCGCGACACGACGGCCAATCTCGTCGTGCGCAGGGCCATCCAGTCGGTGCACGATTCGGTGAAGGAGGGCGAGTCGATGACCGACCCGCTCGCCGCCTCCGGCGTCTTCCCGCCGATGGTCGTGTCGATGGTGCAGGTCGGCGAGGAGACGGGCCAGCTGCCGGACATGCTGACGCGCGTCGCGAACACGTACGACGACGAAGTCGACAACGCGGTGGCCGGCCTGACGGCCGCCATCGAGCCGGCGCTGATCATCTTCCTGGCCGTCGTGGTCGGTACGATCGTCATCGCCATGTTCCTCCCGATGATCAAGATCATCTCCTCCGTCTCCGGCGCGGGCGCCTAAGCGCCCCGCGTCCAGGCCGCATCCGGAAACCGTGACATGAATCAAGATACATCCAGACAGGGTTTCACCCTGATCGAGCTCCTGATCGTGACGGTCGTCATCGCCACGCTCATGGGCGTCGTGTTCCGTCTCGCGGGCGCCGGTGGCGACAGCCGCAAGAAGGCCGTCACCATCGACCGCCTGCAGCGCATCGAGAACGCGCTCTCCGGCTACTATGCGGCGTACGGGTCCTATCCGCCCGTGCCGCTGCAGGGGCGCAGCCGCAGCATCTACCGCAGCGTCGACGAGAACGGCGTGCAGGAGACCGGCAGCGGCGAGTCCGGCTACAAGATTCCCGGCGGCGACGCCAAGGAGGCGTGGGACAAGGTTGGGAGCCAGATCCTCGCGGCCTGCAAGGCCCAGCCGGTCGCGGTGTACTTTCCGTTCAACGCGGAGGACCCGGAGGTGCGCGAGGGCGTCAAGGCGCTTGCCGCCCAGCGCGCGCGCCTCGGCACGTCGAAGCGCAACTTCGGCGTCATCAACAACATCGGCGGCTTCGACCTGGACAAGAGCGACTGGCGCGAGTGCGCGATCTTCCAGTTCGGTCTGCTGTCGTTCCTGCTGCCGCGCTACCTCTTCATGCTCGAGGGCGACACGGACCTCTACGACCACGTCAACCAGAGAACGCGCCGTCGCAGCGGCCAGTGGGCCGCCAACAACCAGCTGCCCTGCAAGATGAAGACGGGCGACCAGTATCAAAGCTGGAAGGACATCCAGAAGGCCCTCCACGCGGGCCAGTTCTACCGCAACGGCGGCGGCGGTGCCGAGGGAAGCATGATCTCGAACCTTACCAGCCAGAGCGTCTGCGCGCGCTGGATGCCGAACTTCGAGGGCATCATCAGCGGCGGGCGCGTGTTCTACGGCATCAAGACCGCGGACCCGGAACGTCCCTACCTCTCCGTCTCGCAGGAGCGTAACCTGGCGGTCCACTCGCCGAAGGGCTACGCCGGCAAGGGTGGCGGCGGCGGTTCGAACTACCTGTTGGACGGCATGACGATCGTCGACGGCTGGGACCACGACTTCTACTACTACTCCGAACCCCCGTTCCAGAGCTACAAGCTCTGGTCCGCCGGTCCTGACGGCCGCACGTTCCCCGTGTGGTACGACCGCGGCCTGCTCGACGAGGGCGCGAAGGAGGTCGTGCGCAAGTGGACCGAGGACGACATCTTCGGGCTGAACAACTGAGACGGCTGAAACGTTGAAAAGTTGAAACGTTGCAAGCCCAAATCGGGAAAAGAAGTTTGAAATGGGGAATGAAATGAAGAGAAAACTCGGGTTCACGATGATCGAGATGCTCGTGGTCATGGGCATCATCGCCATCCTCTCCGGCGCCCTGATGGCCGGATTCGGCCGCGTCACCAAGTCCGCGCAGCGCGCGCGCGCCCAGGAGACGGTCTCGAACGTCGCGACGTCCCTCACCGCGATGCTGCAGAAGAAGGGCCGCTGGCCGACCGAGGAGGACGGCGCGATCAAGAAGCACGGCGGCAGCGACGGTTCGGGCTACGGCACCGTCGAACAGGTGGCGCGCGTGTTCGGGAAGCTCGGCTTCATGAACATCTCCTACAAGGGCGGCACCGGGACCGGCATGCAGCTGATCGGCACGGACCGCTGCGGCATCGTCGACCCCTGGGCGCAGGCCGTCCTGAAGCGGACGAAGGGCGGGCAGGGCACGGGCAAGGACCTCACGGTCCCGTCCGGCGGCAAGGTTCAGGACCACGTCGTCTACTACGCGATCGACGAGGACCTCGACGGCATCGTCGAGGCGCAGGTCTGCGGCGAGCGCGTCAAGGTGCGCGCCTCCGCGATCGCCTGGAGCGCGGGCGCGGACGGCAAGCTCGGCAATTCCTATTCGAAGCGTTCCAAGGACAACGAGGACAACATCTACAGCTGGCGCCGTGCGCAGGAGGTGAAGAAATGATCAACCGCAGCAAGTCCGGCTTCACGATCGTCGAAATGCTGATGGTCGTGGCCGTGCTGGCGGTGCTCACGGGCATCGTCGGAACGGCCGCGTCGTCCGCGATCCGCCAGGCCCGCAACCGCCGCACGACGGCGCTCAGGCAGCTGGTCGAGGTCGGCATCGCCACCTACTACGCCCAGAAGGGCTGGTGGCCCCCGAAGGGCGGCAAGCTCGACAAGTGGTCGCAGAACGGCGTGGACCAGGGCGACAAGAACCGCGCCGAGGCCGAGTCCCGGAGCGGACGCCAGAAGAAGGCCCTCCCGCGCCTGGAGGACAACGACTATGACCGCCTGATGTCCGAAATCGTCAGCGTCTCCGTCAAGGGCAGCGGCGCCGTGCCGGTCATGGACCCCATGGGGCTCATCGTCGCGCCTTCGTCCGCGGCCTCGCGGAAGACCACCTACGGGCAGGAGTTCCGCGACGCGATCAAGAAGAAGCGGAAGCACGGCTCCACGCTGACGCTCAGCGAGATGGCGTTCGGCTACCAGGAATCCTCGCGCGGCTACTTCCGCCGCTTCCACATCTTCTACAACGAGGAGTCCGACAGCGTGAGCGTCGACACCCAGCCGTAACGCGCCGGACAGGAGTAAGACGACGTGAATTCATCCAAGATTTTCGGACGTTCCCGCCGCGCGGGCTTCACCCTGGTGGAGCTGCTGGTGGTGATCGGCCTGATGGCGCTTCTGGGCACCATCTCCATCGGCGGCTACTTCGCGGCCTCGCGCGGCATGAAGACGCGCGGCGCCGTGCAGGACGCCATTTCCTTCGTCCGCCACGCCCAACAGCTCTGCGTCATCGACAACACGCCGGTCGCGGTGATCTTTCTCAACCGCTGGACCGGCAAGAAGCGCGAGGGCGCCGAGATGTACGGCACGGCGATCGCCGTCAAGATGGTCGGGCGCATCTCGAACATCACGACGTCGGGGCGCAAGGCGGCGGGCGGCTCCGCAGGGCCGCTGCTGATCGACGAGTTCGCGGACTGGAACACGTCCTACCCGCATGACGCGGGTGCAAGCGGCGACCAGCGCGGGATGCGCTTCTTCAACATGCGGAACATCGAGAACACCGCGAAGGGCGGCCTCGAGGGCTGCAGCTCCCTCATGAACAACTGGGTGGGCTACGTGCGGATGTCGTCGCAGCAGAACAAGGAAGTGCTCGTCACGACGGGGATGCTGACGGACGACTGGTGCTCGGTCTACAAGAAGAACGCCAGCGACAACCGCCAGGACAGCTGGATCGACTACGACAACGGCAACGACTTCCGCTGGGGCTTCGGCTTCCACCAGAAGAACGACGGCCTGACGCAGGCCGGCTGGAAGATCGGGGACGGCTACGGCGTGGAGGCCGGCAGCTTCGACCTGCCCCGCGGCTTCATCTTCGGCAGTTCGACGCCGCCGGACGACGGGCGCCTGCACTCCGCGTCCCCCGCGGCGATCGTCCTGCTGCCGTCGAAGGCCAGCGGCTACATCTTCAGCTTTTCGACGATTCCGATCTACGCGGTCGGCATGAACGGCAAGGAGGACTCGCCCGAGAAGATCGGCGAGGTTCGTTCGTCGGACTGCAAGGACCAGGACTGAGGAGCCCCCCGATGAAGAAACTTGTTGGAAAACTCGGCTTCACGCTGATGGAGGTCAATCTCGCGATCTTCATCATGGCGGCCGGCGTGATGGCGATGGTCTCGCTCTACCCGCTCGGATACCGCGAGAACGAACAGAGCCGCGCGGACGTCATCGGCGCGGCCGCGGCCGATGCGGTGCTGAACCAGCTCTCCGGCGCGCTCTCCTCCCGCAACATCACCTGGGAGGACTGGCGCAGCGCCGTCGACCAGGCGGTGAACGCGACGAAGGACGGGTGGATGTCGTACTGCGACACGCAGGGCAACGCGTACTCCCCCAAGAAGAAGAGCCAGCTCAATTCCAAGGCCCAGGACGTCTTCCGCAAGCTGGCGGGCGCCTACAAGGACTCCGGTTCGCCGCAGTGGCCCGTGAACAACGACCTCGCCTGCGCGCTCGTCGCGCAGTGGGGCCGCATGCCGGTCATGACCAGGGCCGCCTCCGGCAGCAGGCCCGCCGTCGTGTCCCAGCTTGAGGACTATTCGCGCGTCGCGCTCAGCTTCCGCTGCGCGAAGAAGGCGGGCTCCCTGTTCGCGACGCCGGTCTATTATACGGAAATCCACTTCCAGGGCGACCAGAAGGAGCTGCAGTGATGACGCGGGGGAATTCCAGAAGGGGCTTCACCCTCATCGAGGTGCTGGTGGCGTCGCTGCTGCTCGGCATGCTCGTCTCCATCCTCACGATGGTGTTCAACCAGAGCTCCATCGCCTGGCGCACGGGCAAGGCCGGCGTCTCGCAGCTCAGCAAGCTCCGCCGCGATCTCTCCCTCGCGCAGCAGCGGTCCGAGAACATCCTGCCGCGCGTCGACGAATCGACGCCGGGGGATCTGGGCGTCGTGCTCTCTCCCTGGGACGAGAAGGGCGAGGTCCGCCAGCGTTCCGTGGGGAGCTACAACAGGGACGGCAACTTCAAGCATCCCGATTTCCAGTCCTACGAGAGTTCCGGTTCGCGCATGGTCCAGCCCTGGGGGCAGGTCACCGGACTGGACAGCATCCGCTCGGGCAGCGAGAAGACCTACATCGTCGGCGTGCTCTCCTATGGCCCGGACGGGAAGCGCGACACGGATGACGACATCACGAGCTGGCCGGAGAACGTGCAATGAGACTGCGTGACATGGGACGAAGCGACAGGAACGGCTTCACGATGGTGGAGCTTCTCGTGGTCATCGCCATGCTGATGATCCTCGCCGGCTCGATCACGTCGTCCGTCGGCTCCGCCAGCCGCCGGGCGAAGATCCAGCAGGCCACCACCGAACTCCAGGAAATGACGAAGGCCATCCTCGCCTACGAGAACTACGGCCGCGTCAACGAGGACAGCCCCCTCTCCTCCCACCTGATGGAGGAGAAGGAGGCGACCGAGTCCAACATGGGCTTCATCCTCGGTCAGGAGACGCTGAAGAACGGCCAGAGCGGCAACATCCCCGTGCTCTTCAACGCGGAGATCAAGAACGGCGCGATCCGCGATCCGTGGGGCAACCCCTACCGCGTGACGATCCGCCAGGCCAAGATCGACCCGAAGGAGGCGAGCTCCGACAAGCCGGAGTCCTATGTGATGTTCCCGAATTTCAACCGTCTGCCGGCGGAAAGGTAAGAAGATGTCCGTTTCCACTTCCAATCGCAGGGGGTCGGCCCTGCTGATCGTGCTCGGCTTCCTGTCGTTCATGGTCGTCTCGGCCGTGGCCTTCGCCGTCTTCATGCGCGCCGAGCGCGCGCCGTCCAGCGCGCTGCGCCGCAACGTCGCCGTCCGCCACCTCGTGAAGGGCGCCCTCGCGCGCGCCATCAGCATCCTGGACGACGCGATCCGCGGCGACACCTTCCCCGGCCGCGCCGGTTCGGGCAGCCCGGACGGGCAGCCCTACCGCGACCGCAGCCAGAATCCGATGGACGTCTGGCAGGGGCGCGTCTTCATGCCGCCGGACCCCGAGGGCGGCACGGACCCGGGCCGCGCGGAGTCCCGCTTCGCCCCCGTGACCGAGACGGCCAGCGTGCTGAACCTCGAGGCGCTCGGCTACCTGCCGCCCCCGCTGGTCAACGACGTGCGCTTCCTCGCCCGCTGCTCCTGGTCGTCCAAGTGGCAGAACCTGCCCTATGACTCCGGCCGCTGCGCCTACGTCGCGGTCAATGTCTCGGACTACTTCGACATCAACCGCCTCCGGGCGAACCAGGGGCGCTCGTCGAACGACGGCAGCCGCATCGGCCTGGCATCCGTCTTCCGCGACAGCAACGGGAACAGGGTCGACACGGCGGCGACCAGGAAGTTCGACGAACTCGTGCACGACAACCGCGTGACGGATTCCGGCGGGGCGAGGAACTCGATGCCGTACACCTCGATGCTGGACTACAACCTGGCGCTGGGCTTCCAGCATCAGGTGAGCGGCTTCGGCGGCGGCTACAACTCGCCCTGGTGGACCTGGATCAAGAACCCGCAGAATGGCCTGATGTACCAGACCCTGGCGACGAACGGCAACGCGAACGCGGAGTTCGCCAAGCGCCAGACGTTCATCACGGATTCGTGGTTCCCAGTCGCGCGCGAGGGCGCCGGCCAGGCGAACAACACGAACCTGCTGTACGACACGGCCCAGCCGTTCCCGCAGCGCGAGATTCGGAAGGGAACCGATTGCGCCGCGGTCGAGCCGATGACGTGCCAGTCGAACTTCAAGACCGTCATGCAGTACAACCGTCACTACCTCAACCTGACGGACTGGATCACGCTCTACGATTACCTCGACCGCGACGACGTGCCGCTCACGCTCGTGCAGCCGAGTGTCGAGCGCATCCCGATGGTCACCGGTCTCGCGCCGTCCTTCAACAACTTCACGTTCAAGTGCTCGGTCGAGAAGACGACGACGACGGATCCGGCCACGCCGCTGCCCGGCCAGCCCTACAAGCAGATCACGACCTACACGACGAAGTTCAAGCAGGACTCCTTCCCCTCCGACGCGGCCGTCAACGCCCTCCTCGCCTTCCCGTTCAAGCGCGGCGGCGACCTCAACAACGGCAGCTCCTTCAAGGCCCGCGCGCTCATGCGGCTCTTCCTCGTCGCCTCCCCGAACGCCGAGGCGGCGCCCCTGCCCGTGCGCGGCTCCGGCGTCCTGCGCAACATGCGCCCGAAGTTCGACGAGTGGAAGAACAGCTCGACTCAGCCCTACGAACTGAAGCGCGGCGGCGACACGTGCGCCGTGCTCACGTTCACGAGCACTGAGAAGCAGCTGAACCTGCCCAACCGTGTCACGGAGGAGGAGGACGCCTTCGTGGACCCGAACGGGACGCGGATCACGCTCAGCCGTCCGAACGCGGGCGACAAGGTCTTCTTCACGCGCACGGAAACGGTCCAGATGTCCGCTTCCGGCACGCAGCAGGGCGAGAAGCAGGTCTCCTGGGAGTTCCCGGAGGGGTGCGCCCCGCTTCTGGCGGATGGTTCGGTCCTGCCGTCGAGCACGACGGACGACTACATGAACTACACGATCCGTCCCTGCGCCGCGATCTGGTTCAAGATCGAGACGTCCGAGGGCGTCGTGGACTACGTCCCCGCCGTCCTGAACGACGATTACGAACTCGGCGGCGTGGACAACCGCATGCTGGCCAGCGTCGGCGCCGCGAAGACGAACCATGGTCCCGATACGGACCGCGGGACCGAAGACGTCGACGCGCCGCTCCTCCGCATGATGGGGAGCAGCGCCATCCAGTTCCAGACCATCCTGGCCGCCGCCACGGCCGGCCCCGCGGACTTCACGGACCCCAACGGTCAGATGCAGTTCACGCCGAAGGCCTTCTTCGCAGTCGATCCGCGCTTCAACTGGGCGCCGGAGGACTGGGTCGAGCGCACCGACGCCAACATCCAGGCGAACGCCTGGTTGGGCCTCGTGCGTCCGCTTCTGCAGACGGATGGGCGCGACCCCGACATCTTCATGGGCTACTCGAACCAGGGCTACCTCCAGTCCATGGGCGAAATCTTCATGCTGCCGCGCCAGACGGACGACAGCGGCGCCACGATCAACGTCTCGGGACAGTTCGACGGCCAGCCGCGGACGGACCCCGAGCAGATCGCGCATGCCCAGGTCGCCTGGCGCACCTACCCCGCCGACTACGAGGTCTCGAACGCCGAGGACAAGCTCTTCGCGAACAAGGAGCATGGCCCCGACGCGATCATCTCGGATGGTCCGGGCTTCCGCGTGAACCCCTACACGGACAACCTCCAGATCATGCGCACGGCCATCGCCTGCACGCCCTGCGACTGGTGGGCCGCCGGTACGAACAACACCAAGGTCTGCGACGGAAAAGGCGCCAACAAGTCGACCGCCGCGATCAAGGACAAGATCATGGAGGACGCGCAGGAGGCCCTCAAGTACGCCTACTGCGAGGACAATCCCGAGGCCCAGCTCGCCAGCGAAGACGTCGACTGGATCGCCAGCTACATCCTCCAGCAGATCCAGGCGCAGCCCACGCGCAAGTGGGAGGAGGTCTTCGACGAGCTCCCGTGGCGGGGCGTCAGTGGCGAGGAGGACAGGCTGTTCGGCCATGACCTCAGGAACGGCGTCACGCTCCACAACGTCGACCGCAAGTTCCTGTACGCCTTCTGGCGCGGCTGCTTCGCCAACAAGCAGCAGCTGTTCCTGATCTTCGTCCGCGCCGAGTCGAACGCGCTGGGCGGCCCGGGCGAGGGCACGCCGGCCCAGCAGGGCGGTCGCGCGGTCGCACTTGTCTGGCGCGATCCGGATCAGAATCCGAATCTGTCGGACTACCGTGACAACGACATGAACTTCCAGAGTCGTCGTCGTCCCCACCGCACACGCGTTTTGTTCTACCACCAGTTCGAATAAGGAGCGTCCATGCTCACCGCGGAACAGAAGCAGCAGGTCGCCGGCTGGTTTGCCGCCGGCGCCTCGCTGGACGAGATCCAGAAGCGCGTCAAGGCCGAATTCGGCATCCACATGACCTACCTCGACGTGCGCCTCATGGTGGCCGAGCTGCCGCAGCCCGTCGAGCCCGAGCCCGAGCCTCCTTGCGCGCCGGAGGCCGGCGCGCAACCTGAATCCGCCGAGGGCGGGCCCGTCGCCGGAGAGGCCGATTCCACCGGGGGCGCGCCGGTCCCCGGTGCGCCGCGTCCCGAGCCGCCTCCTGGTGCGCCGAAGCGCTACGACCTCGACGCGCCCGACGCGGACGAGGGCAAGGCGGTTCCCGACGTCTCCGTCTCCGTCGACACCGTCGTCGACCCGCGCTTCTTCGCGAGCGGCGACGTCACGTTCTCGGACGGCGTCACGGCCAAGTGGTACGTCAGTCAGGACGGCCGCCTGGGCATCGACAAGGCCCCCGAGGGCTACCGCCCGTCCCCGACGGACGGCGTGATCTTCCAGCAGCGCCTCATGGAGGAACTGCGCAACCGCGGCATGATGTGAGGCACTGCAGATGAAGACGAAGCTGGGTTTCCTTGGCGCGGGCAAGATGGCGGAGGGCATCCTCGCCGCCGCGTCCCTGATGAAGGACTTCGATCCGCAGGCGGTCCTGATGGCCGAAAAGGTCCCCGCCCGCGCGAAGGAGCTCGAGAAGAAGTACGGCGTCCGCACGACGCCGGACGCGAAGGAGGTCGCCCGCACGGCCCCCGTCATCTTCCTCGCGGTCCGTCCGCAGGACCTCGCGGCCCTGGCCGCGGACGTCAAGCCGCTCCTCACGAAGAAGCAGCTCGTCGTCTCCATCGCCGCCGGCAAGTCCCTCGCCACGCTGAAGAAGGCGCTCGGCAAGGAGGTCCGCCTCGTGCGCGTCATGCCGAACCTCGCGCTCCGCGCCAAGGAGGGCATGTGCGCCCTCTGCCCCGCGAAGAACGCGACGCCCGCCGATGTCCGCAAGGTCGCGAAGATCCTGGACGGCGCCGGCCGCACCGTCGTGCTCCCCGAGAAGAACTTCGACGCCGTCACCGCGCTCTCCGGCAGCGGTCCCGCCTTCTTCGCCTTCATGGAGCAGGCGATGGCCGAGGGCGGACGCAAACTCGGCCTGCCCGCGGACGCCGCCCGCCTGCTCGCGGAGCAGACGATGCTCGGCACCGCCGCCTACCTGCGCCAGAGCGGCGCCGACCTGGAGGCCTTCATCTCCGGCGTCGCGACCCCCGGCGGCACGACCGCGGCCGGCATGGACGTGATGCGCGCCTCCGACTTCGCGGACGTCGTCGCGCAGACGCTGGCCGCCGCAGCCAACCGTTCCGCCGAACTCGGCCGCGGCTGAAGCCTCCCTTTCATTCCGACGCGAGACGCGTCGGCTACGTATGCGGGGCGTCTCGCCTCGCTTTTTTCGTTCAGGCTTTGCTCTACTCCAGCCATCCATGAAGATCATTCCTTCGCTTGCGCTCTTCGCCGCGCTGTCCCTCCCCGCCGCGGATTTCCTCGCCACCCACCGTCCGTCCTTCTGGCACGGCGCCGAATTCCCCGGCGCGACGGGGACCCTCTCCGTCGCCGAGGGCGTGCTGACGCTGAAGTACGACTTCTCGAAGGGCGGGCACTACGTCGCCGCCCACTTCCCCCTGCCGGAGCGTCCGGTCGCGCGGACGCTCTCGCTCGAGGCGTCCTTCGACACGTCCACGGAGCTCACGCTCCGCGTGACCGACGCGACGGGCCAGGCCTTCCAACAGCGCCTCTCCGGCGCGCCGGGGGACTGGAGCCGGCTCGAGCTCCCCGTCGACGGCTCCTGGCCGGGGTGCTGGGGCGGCGCGGGCGACCACGTCCTCCACCAGCCGATCCGGCAGTTCGAGGTCCTCGCCGAGAACCTCACGCCCGACCACATGGGCGGCGCCGCGGGCGAACTGCGCGTGCGGAACATCGCGTTCTCCGCTGACGCCCCGGCGCGCGCCGAGGCCGGGCTGCCGCTGTCCGGCGTGCCGTTCGCGGACCTCGTCCGCCGCGCGACCGCCGCGCGCGATGCGCTCCAGCGCACCGTCCCCGCCCTCGAGGCGAAGGGCCTCGGCGCGAAGAGCCGCGCGACGCTCGCGACGCTCGACCACTTCCTGCCCTGGATCCTCGAGGACGTCGCGCGCGGCTTCACGAACCGCGCGGAACGCGAGGCCCGCGAGCTTGCGTCCCTGGGCGAGAAGGGCGCGCGCCGCGCGCAGGACGTCCTCGACGGCCGCGCGCCCGACTTCCCCGTGCCGCACTTCCGCACCTCGAAGATCGACATCTCCCACGCGCAGATGGTCGCGGACCGCGTCTGGCCCGACGGCCGCGTCGACCGCGGCCCCGTCTTCCTCACCGGCTACGGCCACTTCGGCACCGTGCAGCGCAACCTCCACCAGCTGCCGCCCCTCGGCAACCACATCCTCCAGATGGAGATCGGCCCCAACGGCGCCGTGCGCGAGGACGGGTCCGTCAACACGAACCACTTCCGTTCCTTCTTCGACACCGCCGCGCGCGCGGCCGCCGCGAACGTGCAGGTCACGCTGCTGCTGAGTCCGCACTACTTCCCGGACTGGGCCTTCCGCAAGTGGCCGCATCTGAAGGACTGCGCCGGCGGCTTCTTCAAGCAGTGCGTCTACGCGCCCGAGGCCCGGGCCGTCGAGGAGCGCTACCTGCGCGCCCTCATCCCGCTGATCCGCGGCAACCCCGCCCTGCATTCCGTCTGCCTCAGCAACGAGCCGGAGACGCACGTCTACGCGAAGTGCCCCGTCCTCCGCCGCGAATGGCCGAAGTGGCTCGCGCGCCGGCACGGCACCGTCGCCGCGTTCAACGCGAAGATGAAGACGGACTTCCCGTCCTTCGCCGACGTGCCGATGCCGGAGAACTTCAGGAACAACCCCCGCTCGCCCGTCCTCGCCGAGTTCGCGCGCTTCAACCAGGAGATGTTCGCGGACTGGCACCGGTGGATGGCCGACCTCGTCCACGAGCTGGCGCCCGAGCTCCCCGTCCACGCCAAGATCATGATCAACCCCTGCCAGTGGGACGGCAACGCGACGTTCTACAGCGTGGACCCCGCCCGCTTCGGCGCGCTGAGCCAGTACAACGGCAACGACGCCTACTGCAACTACCGGCCCGGTGCCGGCTGGGGCTGGATCCACGACTGGACGCTGATGGAGGCGGGCTACGACTGGCAGCGCAGCGTCGCGGACCTCCCCGTGTTCAACACCGAGAACCACATCCAGCCCGACCGCTCGAAGGGCTACCTGCCCGGCATCCACACCTACGCGACGCTCTGGCAGAACGCGATCCACGGACAGTCCGCGACGACCCTCTGGTGCTGGGAGCGCGCGTATGATTCCGGGAAGAGCGACTTCAACGGCCTCATCCTCGAGCGTCCCGAGGCCTTCGAGGCCTGGGCGCACGCCGCGCTCGACCTCTCCCGCCTCGCGGACGTCCTCGCGCCGATCCAGAACCTGCCGCCGTCCGTGCTCCTCTTCTGGTCCGCGGACGCGATCCTGCGCGGCGAGACGAAGGCCGGCGCCTTCCATCGCGCCTACCGCGCGGCGAACTTCCTCGGCCAGCCCCTCGGCGTCGCCACGCCGGACATGCTGGCGTCCGGCCGGCTGGACCGCCCCCTCGACCGGGCGCGCGTCATCCTGCTGCCGGACGTCTCCGCGATTCCCGCCGACGTCCAGGCCGGACTCGACCGCTTCGTCGCGAAGGGCGGTCAGGTCCTCCCCGTCGACACGGCGCGCGAACGCGAACTCGCCGTCCGCCTCTGCGACCTCTCGAAGGGCTGGTCCCTGCCGGACCTTCCCGTCGCGCGCGAATGCGATTCGGAGCGGACGGCCTGGGGCGTCGAGACGCGCGGCTTCCGGAAGGGCGGCGCGTCCTACATCTCCATCTGCAGCCATCTCCGTGCGCCGAAGAAGGTGCGCCTCGAGTCCGCCGGCGTCGACCTGATCACGGGCCTCCCCGTCCCCGCGGTCCTCGAAGTCGCCCCCCTCCGCCCCCTCCTGGTCCGCCTCGACGCACGGTAGGGACGGCGCGCCGCGCGGTCCGCAACGAACCACCCACGTCGACGTCGTCGTGGTCGGCGGCAGCGCGCTTCGCTCTTTTGCTATAATGTCGATATGAGAAAAGCCCTTTTCGCCCTGCTCTGCGCCCTGGCGCTGGCCGCCCATGCGGCCGTCCCGAAGATCGTCTTCGACACGGACATGGTCGAGGACTACGACGACGTGGGCGCGATGGCCTGCCTGCATGCGCTCGCGGACGAGGGGAAGTGCGAAATCCTCGCCATGGCGACGTGTACGCGCGACAACCAGTCCGTCGCCGCCGTCGAGGTGCTCAACGCGTTCTACGGCCGGCCGGACATCCCCGTCGGCTGTGCGAAGGGCCTGGGCGTCGTCGGCGTGCCGGGCGGCGACCCGAAGCGGCCGGGCCACATGAAGTTCACGCGCCTGGCGAAGGAATACGCCGAGTGGGTGAAGCACCCGAACTCGAACGACGCGCCGGACGCGAACGAGGTCTACCGGCGCGCCCTCGCGTCCGCGCCCGACCGGAGCGTCGTCTTCTGCAGCGTCGGCTTCATCACGAACATGCGCCGCCTGCTCGAGACGAAGCCGGACGCGATCTCGCCGCTCGACGGCCGCGCGCTCGTCGCGAAGAAGGTCCGCGAATGGCACGTCATGGCATGTCGCGCGCCGAAGGGCCGCGAGTACAACGCGATGCACGACGGCCCCTCCACGAAGATCGCCTTCGAGCGGTGGCCGACGCCGGTCGTCGTCTCCGACTGGGACCTCGGCCGCCACATCTACGCCGGCCGCGCGGTGGCTGAGCGGACCTATGCCTACCGCAATCCCGTGCACGACCTCTTCGCCTGGTCCCTGCCGAGCCGCGAGGCCGTGCGCGCGGGGAAGGCCGAGGAGAAGGAGGAGGGTGGCCGCTGCTCGTGGGACGAGGCGACGGTGCTCTCCGCGGTCTACGGCGCCAACCACTTCTTCGACACCGAGCGCGGCACGTTCGCGATCGGCGAGGACGGTTCGAGCACGTGGACCCTGGACGGGGAAGGCCGCTTCCTGCGCCTGGTGCCCGCCGACCGGCGCGAGCACCGCATCTACACGCGCCGCCATGTCGGCGGCATCCTCGACGAGCTCATCGCGCGCGAGCCGAAGTGCCGGCGCACGGACGAGGGGATCGCGGCCTTCCGGCGCAGTGCGCTCGAGCGGACCGCGACGGGCGTGCGGATGCTGCGGGACGGGAAGACGCTCTGGAATCTCGAGATCGACAACCCCGAGGGCCGCCCGTTTTTCCATCCGCTGCTGCTGCCGGGCGGACGTCCGCTGACGGACCTGCGTCCGAAGGACCACGTCTGGCACCTCGGCTACTGGTTCTCGTGGAAGTACGTCAACGGCGTCAACTACTGGGAGCCCGCGGACGGGAAGCGTCAGGGCGCCGAGCCCGCGGGCCGCACGCACGTCGCGTGGAAGCGCGTGACGACGAACGGGCTCGACTGCGTCGTCGAGCTCAAGCTGCTGTACGGTCCGCGCGGCGAGAAGGACCCCGTCCTCGTCGAGAACCGCTGCATCGAGATCGACCCGCCGGACCCGAAGGGCGGCTACGCGATCACGGTGCGCCACCGCTTCGAGGCGAGGCGGGACGCCGTCCTCGACCGCACGCCGCCGCACGGCGACGTGAAGAAGGGGAAATGGGGTGGCGGCTACGCGGGCGCGACGCTGCGCCTCGACCCGGCCTTCGCGAAGGCGTCCGCCGTGCGGGGGTTCGCGGGCGGCGACTCCCCCGCGGCCTGCACGGGCGCCGAGACGAAGTTCCTCGACTTCACCGACCCCGCGACGGGCGAGGGCGCGACCTTCTCCCAGATTCAGGCGCCCGCGTCCGCGAAGTTCTACCTCTGGCCCGACAAGCGCATGGTCAACCCGTCCCCGGTCTACGACGGACCGGTCGCGCTGAAGAAGGGCGAGACCCTTGAACTCGCCTACCGCCTCGCGGTGCACGCGTCGCGGCAGGTCGCGACCGGCGAGGAGCCGAAGGTCCGCCCCGTCGAACGGATGGACCGCGGCCTCGTCGCGAGCGTCTCCCCCCGCGGCACCCACGTGGGCTGGCGCCTGCTCGACACGGACGCGCCGGACGCGTCCTTCGACCTCTGGCGCCGCGCCGGCGGCAGGGTCGAGAAGGTCAACCCGTCCCCGATCGTCCAGACCAGCGACTTCTTCCTCCCCGGTTTCACGGACGCCGCGGCCGAGTATTCGCTCGACGGGAAGACGTTCGTCCCCGTGCGCTGCGAGCCGGACGCACCGGTGCCGTACGTCCGCCTCCCGCTCGCGGACACGAACGCGACCGTCCAGGCCGTGGCCGTGGGCGACCTCGATGGCGACGGCGCCTACGACTACGTCGTCAAGACGCCGGCCGGCGGCACCGACCCCTGGGACCTCGTCTGGCAGCCCGCGAAGGACACGTACAAGCTCGAGGCCTACGGCTCGACCGGGAAGTTCCTCTGGCGCCGCGACCTCGGCTGGAACATCGAGATGGGCATCTGGTACTCCCCGTTCATCGTCGCGGATCTCGACGGCGACGGGAAGGCGGAGGTCGTCGCCAAGACCGCGCCCCTCGCGCCCGACTACCGCGACGCGGAGGGCCGCGTGATGGCCGGCCCCGAATTCCTGACGGTGCTCGACGGCCTCACGGGCGAGGTCCGCGCGCAGACCCCGTGGATCCCCCGCGGCGCCCCCGACCCCGTCGGCGACTACAACCACTACAACTCGCGCAACCAGATCGCGCTCGCGCATCTGGACGGGCGCACGCCCTGCGTGATCATGGAGCGTGGCACGTATGGCAGGATGATCGTGGACGCCTACCGCTTCACCGGCACGTCCCTCGAGCGCGTGTGGCGCTTCGACAACGAGTTCCTGCCGTCCCGCTTCCGCGGCCAGGGCGACCATGCCTGCCTCTGCGAGGACGTGGACGGCGATGGCCGCGACGAGGTGCTCGTCGGCTCGCTCACGCTCGACCACGACGGCACCGTGCTGTGGTGCAACGGACGCGGACACTCCGACGCGCACTACTACGGCGACATCGATCCGGACCGCCCCGGCATGGAGCTCGCGTTCGTCTACGAGGCGCGGCAGCGGAAGGGCGGCGGCCTGATGGTGGCGGACCCCGTCACGGGCGCGGACGTCTGGACGCTGGACGAGCCGACCCGCCACGTGCACGGCTGCGGCATGTGCGCGGACATCGATCCCGTCCACCCCGGCCTCGAGATCTACGGGCAGGAGGTCGAGCAGCACGGCTCCCTCTCGCGCACGAACCACCACGGGCGCAGCGAGAACCGCTGGTTCTTCACGGCATCCGGCCGGCAGCTCTGCTCCCATACCAACTGCACCTACAACTACGGGCACGGCGTGCGGAACGCGTTCTGGGACGCCGACCTCCAGCGCGAGCTGTTCCGCGGCGGACTCAGGGACCACGAGGGCGCGCGCTGCACGACGGGCGTTCCGAACCCGATGCTCGTCGCGGACCTCTTCGGCGACTGGCGCGAGGAGTTCATCACGGGGCACCGGGGCGAGATCCGCATCTACACCACCGACATCCCCGCGATGGACCGCCGCGTCTCGCTCATGCGCGACCCGTCCTACCGCTCGCGCGTCACGATGTGGCCGTCGGGCTACGACCAGCAGCCGATCCTGCAGTACGTGCCGAGCGCGGTGTCGCCGAACGTGTCCGTGCGCTTCGCCGGGAACGCGCGCCGCGTGCGCCTCGACGTGACCGCGCCGCGCGACCGTCCGCTGAAGGGCGAACTCAAGGTGGAGATGCCGGAGAAGTGGAGCGTCGCGTTCGACGGCCGCATCGACCTGCCGCCCGGCGGCGTCTGGTCGAAGGACCTGCCGATTCGCCGTCCCCCGAATCCCCGCGGGCGCTACGACGCGACCGCCACGCTCACACGTCCGGACGGCCCCCCGCTCGTCGTCCACCAGCCTCTTGTCATGTAGCACGGGAGGGACCGCTGTTCCCGGCGGTCCGCAATGAAAGGAAAACGAAAATGAAGATCAAGGCGTTGCTCGTCGCGGCGCTCGCCTGCGCCTGCGTGTTCGCCCGGGAGAAGCCGAAGTCCCTCAAGGTGCTGATGATCGGCAACAGCTTCTCCATCTGCCTCCTCCACGAGATGCCGAACGTGGCGAAGGCCATGGACCTGAAGCTCGACCTCTGCTCGCTCTACATCGGCGGCTGCTCGCTCGAGCGCCACTGGCAGAACGTCTGCCGTCCCGAGACCGCGCCGTACGCCGTCGCCTGGAACTACGGCGGCGTGAAGAACGGGGCGGACGCGGCCGTCGCGAAGGTCGCGAAGAAGTCCGAGCGGCTGCATTGGAAGACGAAGAAGCCCGAGACGTACACGGGCTGCAACATCCCCGAGGCGCTCACGGCCGACAGGTGGGACGTCGTGACGATCCAGCAGGCCTCGCACTTCTCCTGGCAGCCGGCCACCTACCACCCGTTCGGCGACGACCTCGTGAAGAAGATCCGCGAACGCGCGCCGCAGGCGAAGATCGTCGTGCAGGAGACCTGGAGCTACACGCCCTGGGACAAGCGCCTGGCCGGCTGGAAGATGGACCAGGACGAGATGTACGCGAAGCTCCACGAGGCCTACTACGGCTTCGCGAAGCCCTACGGCTTCGACGTGATCCCCGTCGGCACCGCGGTCCAGGCCTGGCGCCGCGAACTCCCCGTGAAGTACGCGGAGAACTCCTTCGGCGGCGACGTGGTGGGCAGCGCGAAGTTCGTGCAGGGCGCCGACGGCAAGTGGGCGCCGAAGGGCGACGTGTTCCACTTCAACGGCGACGGCCACTACCTGCAGGCCCTGGTCTGGACGGCGAAGCTCTTCGGCGCCGACGTGACGAAGTGCCCGTACGCGCCGGCGAAGCTGCCGGCGGAGAAGGCCGCGCTGATGAAGAAGGTCGCGCAGGAGGCGGTGAAGTGAGGCCGGCGATGACGTTCCAGGTCCTCCCCTCGCTCCTGGCCGCGGACTTCGGCGCGCTCGCGCACGACATCTCGCGCGCGGCCGCGTCCGGCGCGGACGCGCTGCACCTCGACGTCATGGACGCGCACTTCGTGCCGAACCTCTCGTTCGGACCCGACGTCGTCGCGCTGAGCCGCAAGGTCGAGCCGGCCTTCTACCGCCACGTCCACCTGATGATGACGCGCCCCGACCGCTACCTGGAGAAGTTCGCCGCCGCCGGTGCGCAGACCATCCAGATCCACGTCGAGGCGGACTGCGACATCCACGCCGGACTCGCGCGGATCCGCGCCCTCGGCCTGCGGCCCGCGCTCGTGCTCAATCCGGAGACGCCCGCCGACGCGGTCTTCCCGTATCTGGGCGAATGCGACGAGCTGCTCGTGATGACGGTGCACCCGGGCTACGGCGGGCAGGCGTTCATCGCGGACTGCCTGCCGAAGATCGCGGCCCTCCGCCGCCGCGCGCCGGAGCTGGACATCATGGTCGACGGCGGCGTGAACGCGGAGACCGCCGTGCTCGCGGCCCGCGCGGGCGCGAACCAGTTCGTCGCCGGCAGCTACCTCTTCAAGATGGCGGACATGGGACCCGCCGTCTCCGCGCTGCGCGCGTCCTGCGCCGCGGCGTACCTGAAGAACTGACATGCTGCTCCTCCACCTGGACATCGCGGATTCGGGGCGTGCGGCCTTCTGGGCCGAAGCGCCCGAGGCGGCCGGAGAGGCCCCGAAGCCCGTGCGCACGACCGAGCTCCTGCGCACGGTCCGCAGTGTCGTGTGGTACGAGGACGGCTTCGAGGACGCCGGCGGCGGACGGGTCGTCCCGTCCCTGCCGAACCTCCTCATGTTCCTTTCAGACGTCCGCGGCCGGCGCTTCCGCGAGGGCGTCTTCCTCGCGCCGGACGTCCTTGCCGCGGCGGAACTCTTCCGGTCCGCCGCCGCCGCGGTCGCATCCGGACTCTACCTCCCGACCCTCGTCGAGGAGGACGGATCCTTCTTCGCCCGCTGGCGCCCCCTGGGGGGGGCGTCCCCTTTTGGGGGCGCACCGGCCCCCGGTGCGCAGGCCTTCATGGCGCGCTGCGTCGACGGCCTCGTCCGTCGTGCCCGCCGCACGGCGCTGGAGGACGACTCCGGCCGCCACGAGACGGTGCACGACGCCTGGCTCGCGGCCCTGCGCGGCGAGACGGGACGCGTCGACTGGCCCGATGTCGCGGACCTGCGCGACTTCGCCGCGACGCTCGCCACGTGGCACGCCCCGCTCGCGGTCTCGTCCGCGGACCGTGCCGCGCTGCGCTTCTCGCTCGTGCCGCCGGATTGCGAGGACGGTCCCTGGCGGCTTGAGCTCGCGGCGTCGCCGACGACCCGCCTGGGGCTTGTCTCGCTCGGCCAGGCCGCGGCCGTGTTCCCGCCGCTGCGGTCCCTGCGCGGCGGCGTGGCGGAGATCGGCCGCGCGGACGCCGAGAATTTCCTCCGCACCGGCGCGCAGGCGCTGTCAGCCGCCGGGTTCGACGTCCGCCGGCCCGAAGGCGTGACCGGCGAGCACCTCACGGCCGAGGCCGAGCTCGCCCCGGCTCCGGAGGGGAAGGCCGGCCGCGGGGAGTCCGTCGAGACGCGCACCGTCTCCGCGAAGCTGACGGTGCGCGTCGACGGCGAGAAGGTCACCGAGCGCGAAATCCAGTTCCTGCTCGACCAGGGCTCCACGCTCGTCTTCTTCCGCGACCGCTGGATCGAGGTGGACCGCTACGTGTTGCGGGACGCGCTCCGGGCGCTGCAGTCCGTGAAGGCGAAGAAGCTCAAGGTCAACGAGGCCGTCTCCTTCGCCCTCGGCCTCGGCCGCGTCGGGCGCCTGCGCGTCGACCGGGTGAAGGCGCACGGCTGGCTGCGCGGGCTGGTCAACGAGCTGCGCGGCGAGGAGCGGTTCGCCGTCCTGCCGCCGCCGAAAGGCCTCGCGGCCACGCTGCGCGACTACCAGCTGCGCGGATTCTCCTGGCTCGCCTTCCTCGCGAAATGGGGCTTCGGGCCGTGCCTTGCGGACGACATGGGCCTCGGCAAGACGGTCCAGGCCATCGCCTGGATCCTGCACCATCGCAATTCTCTCAACTCGGACACGCGCACACGCGAACACGCGCATGCTTCCTCCGCTCCTGTTCTCGTGGTGGCGCCCGTCTCCGTGACGACGAACTGGGTGCGCGAGTTCCGCCGTTTCGCCCCGGGGCTCCGCGTGCTTCTGCACCAGGGAAGCGGACGCGCGTCGGGCGGATTCCTCCAGCGCGACTGCGCGCAGGCCGACGTCGTGGTCACGGGCTACTCGCTGCTGGTCCGGGACTTCCCGGCGCTGTCGACCATCCAGTTCTCCGCGCTCGTGCTGGACGAGGCGCAGACGATCAAGAACCCCGACACGCGCGTGTCGCGCGCGGCCCGTGCGCTCGACGTGCCGGTGAAGGTCGCGCTCACGGGCACGCCGTTCGAGAACAGCGCGAACGACCTGTGGTCCCTCGAGGAATTCCTCAATCCCGGCCTGCTCGGGGCGCGCGCCGACTTCGAGGAGTCGTTCACGCGCGCGATCCGAGACGATGCCCGCAGCGGTGCGGCCGCGAAGCTGAAGCGCATCCTCGAACCGTTCATGCTGCGGCGCCTGAAGACCGATCCCGGCGTGGCGGCGGAGCTCGGGGAGAAGCGCGAGGTGCGCGAGTACTGTCCGCTCGCCCCGGCCCAGCGCCGCCGCTACGAGGACGCCCTGGCGGCGTTCCGCGCGGACGCGGGGGCGGAAGGGGCGTCCCGTGGACGCATCCTTGCGCTGCTGACTGAGCTGAAGCTGGTCTGCGACGGGGAGGGCAAGCTCGCGCGTCTCGACGAACTGCTCGCCGAGATCTTCGCGAACGGGGAGTCCTGCCTGGTCTTCACGCAGTACGCGAAGGTCGGTCGCATGATCCGTGCGCACCTGCAGGAGACGACGGGTCGGCTCTTCCCGTTCCTCCACGGCGGACTCACGCCCGCGCAGCGCGAGGCGGAGATCGCCGCGTTCGACGCGGACCCCGAGCCGAACGCGTTCATCCTGTCGCTCAAGGCGGGCGGCTTCGGGCTCAACCTCACGCGCGCCACGCATGTCATCCACTTCGACCGGTGGTGGAATCCCGCCGTCGAGAACCAGGCGACGGACCGGGCGCACCGCATCGGGCAGACGAAGACGGTGTTCGTGCACGCCTTCATCTGCGCGGGGACGCTTGAGGACCACATCGACGAGCTGCTGGAGTCCAAGCGCTACCTGGCGAACGAGGTCGTCGCCGGCGGCGAGTCCTTCCTGCTGAAGATGGATGGACGCGAGCTCGACCGCGTGCTGTCGCTGGATCCGGACGGTCCTTCCGACGGAGCTGCGGACAGACCTTCCGGCAGGTCTGCGGGCGAATCGGTGAAGGGAGATGGGCAATGAGCCGCAAGCGCTATCCGCTCCGCGTCGCGCGCACGGCGCATGGCATCCGCGCCCAGGACCTCCGCACGCTCGTGCGCACGGCCTGGTGGGCGCGTCGCTGGATCGGCGCCCTGGAGGCGATGCGCCTCGGCCCGCGCCTCGGCCGCGGCCGCCAGTACGCGGTCGCGGGGCAGGTGACGGACCTCGTGCTCGAGGGTCCGCACGTCGAGGCCTCCGTGACCGGGTCGCGGCCTGATCCGTACAAGGTCTCGCTCGACTTCACGGCCGTGCAGGGGGACGCCGTCGCGCACGCGCTCCGGGCGGAGCCGATGCTGCTGGCACGCCTCCTGACGGACGACCTGCCGACGGAAGTGGAGGCGCTGCTGCGCGACGAAGACGTGCCGCTCTTCCCGAAGAGCGAGCCGCTCGGGCGGACGCCGGAGGGGAAGCCGCGCTACGATGTGCGGATGACCTGCACCTGTCCCGACTGGGCGCGTCCGTGCAAGCACGTCGTCGCGGTGCTGCTGCTGCTGGGCGAGGAGATCGCCCGTCGGCCTTCGACGCTGCTCGCGCTGCGCGGGGTCGACGTCGAGGATCTGTTGCCGCCGGAGACGTCCGCGAACCGAGCGGACCCGTCTGCGGACCGGGCGGACCCGTCCTCGGACCGGGCGGACCCGTTCGCGGCGGCGCAGACGTCCGTCGGCGGCACGCATCCGTCCGAAATCCTCCTGCCGCCGGCGCGGCACGGCATGGACGACCCGGCCCCGCTGCTGAAGCGCCTCGGCCCGGTTCCGTTCTGGCGCGGCCACGCCCGTTGCGTCGAGGCCCTGGGGAAGATCTACGGCCGCGTGCGCCCCCTGGCCCTCGAGGCTGCGGAAGGCAAGTCGATCGACCTGCGCTGATCCAAACGTCCCGTCCCGCGCCTTCGCCCCGTCCCGCGCCTTCGCCCCGTCCCGCGCCTTCGCCCCGTCCCGTTCCGAAGCGAAATCCTATGTCCCGTGTCGCACGACCGGCTTCCCCTCCGACTTCGCCCCGGACTACTCCGAAGCG
>JAEDMN010000202.1 GCA_016302985.1 Kiritimatiellia bacterium
ACGGCATTCCGCGCGCGGTCATCTACGATCGGGGCCGCAATGCATCCGACCCGATGTTCGACCTCAACCGCGCGGAGCTGGCGGCCGGCGCGCGCCCGATCGACGTCGCCGACCTCTCGCACCTGCCCGTGCCGGAAAGCAGGCCCCGCCTGCGGCAGGACATGCTGTGGTAACCCCGCCCGCCTCTGGACATGGATGTGCTATAATTAGTCTTCCATGACACAGAATCCCAGATGCGACGACTACCTTCTGAAGTGGAAGGGCGATGAACTCGAGGTGACGCTGCGGCTCGACGCGCCGCGGAAGGGGCGGGCGGTGTTCCGCGGGAACTTCGGCGCGGCGTCCGTGCGGCGGCGCGAGATCATCGCGCAGAACGACCGCGGCGAGACGCCGCTCGCGAAGGCGTGGAACGACCGCGAGATGGCGGAAGTCGCGCCCGGTCTCTACCGCTGCGTCGTGCCGCTGGACGAAGTCGGCGTCTTCTCGGGCAAGTGCTGCTTCTTCCCCGACGGCAGGAGCGTGCCCGAATGGCCCGCGGGCGCCAACTTCCACGTGAAGGTGGAGCCCGCGGAGACGCGGGGCGGCAACTCGATCTACACCGTCTTCCCGCGGCAGTTCGGGTCCTTCCGCGAGGTCGCGCGCCGGCTGGACTTCATCATGGGCACGATGGGCTTCCGGATCATCCAGACCCTGCCCGTCTTCCCGGTCCCCACCACCTACGCCGTCATGGGCGAGTACGGCTGCCCGTTCGCCGCGACCGACTTCTTCGGCGTCGACCCCGCGATGGCGGAGTTCGACAGGTACACGACGCCGCTCGACCAGTTCCGCGAGCTCATCGACGCCGTGCACGCCAGGGGCGGCCGCCTCTTCGTCGACCTGCCCGCGAACCACACGGGATGGGCCTCGACGCTGCAGACCCACCACCCGGACTGGTTCCACCGCGCGGCCGACGGGAAGTTCATCTCCCCCGGCGCCTGGGGCGTCACGTGGGACGACCTCGTCGAGCTCGACTACGCGCACCCCGAGCTGCGCGCCTACATGGCCGAGGTCTTCCTCTTCTGGGTCCGCAACGGCGTGGACGGGTTCCGCTGCGACGCCGGCTACATGATCCCCGCCGAGACCTGGACCTACATCGTCGCGCGCGTCCGCGAGGAGTATCCCGACACCGTCTTCATGCTCGAGGGCCTCGGCGGCAAGCTCGAGGTGACGGACCGCCTCCTCCGCGAGTCGGACCTCGACTGGGCCTACTCCGAGATCTTCCAGACCTACGACCGCGGCGCCTTCGAATGGTACCTGCCCGGCGCGATCGACCGCGCCCGCGCGGGCGGCACGCTCGTCCACTTCGCCGAGACGCACGACAACGACCGCCTCGCGAAGGGCGGCGAGACCTGGAGCCGCCTGCGCGTCGCGCTGGCCGCCCTCCTCAGCCACCAGGGCGCCTGGGGCATCGCGAACGGCGTCGAGTGGTTCGCGACCGAGAAGATCGACGTGCACGGGAGGAACGACCTGAACTGGGGCGCCTCCCGCAACCAGGTCGCCTTCATCGCGAAGCTCAACGCGCTCGTCTCCCGCCATCCCGACTTCCAGGGCAACGGCCCCATCCGGCTCGTGCAGCGCGGCGACGGCAACTTCCTCGCCGTGGTGCGCGGCGACACGCTCATTCTCGCCAACCTCGACTGCGGCCGCGGCGTGAACGCCCACTGGGACGCCGCCGCGTTCCCCGCCTCGTGCGACGCCTACGACCTGCTCGCGGAGCGCCCGGTCCACGTCGAGGACGGCCAGTGGCTCGAACCGGGCGAAGTGCGGTGCGTCGCGTTGAACATTGCGGGGTTGAACGTTGAAGGGTTGAAAGGACCGGAAACGTTCAACGTTCAGCGTTCAGCATCCAACGGCCGCCGGCCGGCCGCCGTGTGGACGTACCCGCAGGACTGCGACCGCGAGGTCTGCATCCCCGTCGGCTGCGACCTCGAGGTGCGCGCGCCGCATCCGTTCCGCGTGCGCGTGACGGACGGGGTCCGCACGCTCGCCGTCGAGCGGAGCGCCCGCGCGGCGGCGGACCACCGGGCGTTCCTCGCCCTGCCGCCCTACGCGGGCGACGGGACGCGCGCCGAGGCGCGGACGCTCGACATCGCCGTCTACGCGCCGGAGGGCGTGCGGCACCGCGGCACGCGCGTGCTGCAGCTGCCGCCCGCGGAGCGGGCCCGCGTCAAGCTCGCCTACACGGGCGCGGAGATCCGCCGGAACCCGGACCTCGAGACGGTGCTCTCGAACGGCGCCGGGGCCGCGTCCCGCGTGCGGCTCGCCTGGGGCGAGGTCCGGTCGCAGTACGACGCGCTCTTCGCCGCGAACACGAACCCGAACGTCCCCGCCGACCGTCTCGTGCTCTGGACGCGCTGCCGCTGCTGGCTGCAGCACGAGGGCTACTCGCGCGAGCTGAACGTGGACTGCATCGAGGCGTTCCGGGCCGATCCGGCCGGCCGCTTCGCGAACTGGACGTTCCGCGTGCCGTGCGGCATGGGCCACGCCGTGCGCTTCGACTTCACGCTCGCGCTCGCCGCGGGCGCGAACGCCGCGCGCCTGTCGGTGCGGCGCCTCGACGACCCCGCCACCGGCGCGGTCGAGGGGACCGTGCGCCTCGTCTTCCGTCCCGACCTCGAATGGCGCAGCTTCCACGGCACCACGAAGGCGCAGGGCGCGGTCGAGGCGGCCTTCGGGCGCGTCGGCGCCGCGCGCTTCACGGCGGCGGGCTTCGCGTTCGCGCCGTATTCGGACGACGAGCGGCTGGAGGTGACGGTCGCGGGCGGCGCCTGCCACGACGCGCCCGAATGGACCTACTGCGTCGGCCATCCCGAGGAGGCCGCGCGCGGGCAGGACGGCAGCGGCGACCTCTTTTCGCCCGGCTGGATCGCCTGCGACCTCGCGCCGGACGGCGCGGCGTCCATCACCGCCGAGTACGTGAAGGGCGCGGCCGCGCCGGCCGCGCGCCGGTTCGCGTCCGTCGACGCCGCCAACCTGCCCGCCGCCGCCGACCTGCCGACGGCGCTGAAGGAGGCGCTGAAGCTCTTCATCGTGCAGCGCGACGACGTGAAGACGGTGCTCGCCGGCTTCCCGTGGTTCCTGGACTGGGGGCGCGACACGTTCATCTTCCTGCAGGGCGCGATCCCGGGCGGCTTCCGGAAGGAGGCGCTGCAGATCGTCGAGGCGTTCGCGCGCTTCGAGGAGAACGGCACCCTGCCGAACATCATCTACGGCGAGACGGCGGGCAACCGCGACACGGTCGACGCGCCGCTCTGGTTCATCCGCACGCTCGCGGTGCTCGGGAAGGACGCGGCGAAGTTCCGTCCCGTCGCCGAGTCCATCGCCGAGAACTACCTGAAGGGGACGCCGAACGGCATCCGCGTCGACCTGGACTCCGGCCTCGTGTGGTCGCCGTCGCACTTCACGTGGATGGACACGAACTACCCGGCCTGCACCCCGCGCATGGGCTACCCGGTCGAGATCCAGGCGCTCTGGATCGCCGCGCTGCGGTACCTGGGCGGGAGGAAGTGGGACGACCTCGCCGACCGGGCGTCCGCGTCGCTGGTGAAGTACTTCTCCGGCGCGGGGCACGAGGGCCTGGCGGACTGCCTCGACGCGCCGAACGGCGAACCGGCCGCGCAGGCGCGTCCCGACTGGGGCGTGCGCCCGAACCAGCTCTTCGCGGTCTCGCTCGGCGCGGTGGACGGGGATCTGGCGCGCGCGGTCGTGCGCGCCGCGGAGCGCCTCGTCGTGCCGGGCGGCGTGCGGTCCCTCGCCGCGGGCGACGGCCGCTACCGCGGCGTCTACGCCGGCGACGAGGACACCTCGCGCAAGCCGGCCTACCACAACGGCACCGTCTGGGCGTGGCCGTTCCCGCTGTTCGCGGAAGCGCTCGCGAAGACGGGCCTCGCCTCGAAGGAGATGGCGCTGTCGCTGCTCGCCTCCGCGGTCGAGAACCTCAACGCGGGCTGCGTGTGCCACGTGTCCGAAATCGCCGACGGCGACGCGCCGCACGCCCAGAAGGGCTGCCGCGCGCAGGCCTGGAGCGCAAGCGAGTTGCTGAGAGTATGGCTCGAACTGTCCCGTTGATCGCGGCGGCGCTGAGCGCGCTGCTGCTGTGGTCCGCCTATCCGCCGATGGGCGAGACGTGCGCGATCGTCTTCGCGCTCGCGCCGCTCCTCGCCGTCTCGCGCCTCTGCGCGCCGAAGAAGGCGGGGTGGACCTGGTTCGGCGGCGGCTTCCCGTTCTGGTTCGCGACGCTGGCGTGGATGCCGGCCGTCTCGAAGAACAACGGCCCGCTGCCGCTCGTGGTCCTCGGCTGGGCCGGGCTCGCGGCGGTCTGCGCGGGCTACTTCGCGCTCTTCGGCTGGCTGAGCGCGCGGATGTGGGCGCGGGTGCGGGCGCTGGACCGCCCCTGGGCGAAGCTGCTCGCGCTCGCCGTGTTCGAACCCGTCCTGTGGGCGGGCGTCGAGTGGCTGCGCGGCTGGCTGTTCACGGGCTTCGCGTGGAACTTCCTCGGCACGGCCGTGGGCGCGGTGCCGCGGCTCGCGTCGCCGGCGTGCCTGGGCGGCGTCTACCTCGTGAGCGCGTGCGTCGTGCTGCTGAACGGCGTGTTCGCGACGCTCGCGTGCCGGATCGCCGCGCAGATGCGGCGCGAGGAGGAGACGGCGTCCCGGTGGGCGAAGATGCTCGAGACCGCCCTGCCGCTCGCGCTCATCCTCGCCTGCTTCACGGCCGGCGGCGCGGTCCAGGCGCGCGCGACCACGGGCCGCGGCGTCCCCGTGCGCGTCGCGCTCGTGCAGCGGAACGCGCCGTGCATCTTCTCGAAGCGCGACCGGCGGCAGGACCCCTACGAGACCTTCGGCGCCCTGCTGAACGCGGCGGCCGCGACGCGTCCCGACCTCGTCGTCTGGGCGGAGAGCGCGATGGCCGAGTTCGGCAGCCTCGGCAGCGACGGCGCGCACCACGCGGCGCTCTTCTTCGCGCGGCAGACCGGCGGCGCGTCCCTGCTCGCGGGCGGCGACTGGTGCTACGACGTCGAGACCCCGCGGGGGGCGGAACGCCGCGTGCAGAACGGCGCGGGGCTCTACGTGCCCACCGCGACGAACGTCGAGCTGCAGGTCTACGGCAAGCAGCACCTCGTGCCGTTCGGCGAGTACATCCCCTTCGACAAGTGGATCACGCCGCTGCAGAAGCTGTCCCCCGTGGGCGTCTCCCTCTGGCCCGGCGAGGCGAAGGTGCTGGACCTGCCCGTGCGGGCGGGCGCGCAGGAGCCGTCCCGGACGGTGAAGGTCGCGCCGCTGATCTGCTTCGAGGACACCGACCCCGTCCTCGCCCGGCGGGCGGCCCGGCTGGGCGCCCAGGCGATCGTGCTGATCACGAACGACAGCTGGTTCTCGCATTCGCAGGAGACGGTGCAGCACGCGTGGCAGGCCGTGCTGCGGGCGGTCGAGACGGGCCTGCCCGTCATCCGCACGGGCAATTCGGGCGTCACCGGCGTCATCTCCCCGACGGGGCGGACGCGCTGGCTCGAGGACGGCGACGGGAAGCCGCTGGTGGACGCCGCGGGCACGATGGTCGAGACGGTCGCCGTGCCCGAGACGCCGGTCCTCACGCCCTATTCCCGCGTCGGCGACCTCCCGCTGGCCCTCCTCTTCGCGCTGGCCCTGCTCGCGGTCTTCCTGCCGCGCCGCCGCGCGGCCGCCTGACGCCGGATGCGGCTCCGCACGGGCCCGGGGCATCCGAGTTTTGCAAAATTGCCCCATTGACCCGCTCTTTCTGATTTAGTATAC